>QLUI01000081.1 GCA_018725345.1 Bacillota bacterium
CGCCTCCGCCAGTTTTTCATAGATCGCTTCAGCCATGGTCTGCCTCCTTTCAAGTTTGCTATTGAACACCGATTTTCACAGATAGTATAATGGCCAAAGAGCCACCTCAAGTCAAGCTGTCCAGACGATTTCTACAGTCCGGTTACCTAACCAGGGAACTACAATCGGATTTCTCAGCTTTTCTACTCCCATCAAGATCGGTATGTGAGATCTCTTTCTGATTTTTAGAGGTTGTTTCAACGGATGTTCCATTTCGAGGGGCTCGCCAGATTCGGGAATACATGACTACATGATGGATTTCGTAAGGATTGAAAGGGCAATTTCGTATCTGGTTCGATGATTTTCACAGATACGTGCTGGAACATCCGTTTCAAATGCCTTCTCCAGATTTCACTACCCCTTCGTTGACCGTCAACCTTTTGATGGTGTTTTCTTTGCTACACCAGCATTCACTAAACCTCCCTCAATTTTGTTGCTAGACGAAGCTAAGTTAGATGCAAAATGTAGCCCGAAAACTGCTTGACATCTGTTCCGCCCTGTATAAACAAACCTAGATTATGCATCAGGTAGCCGATTGTTTCACCAAAGGCATTTCCTGGGGACGGGTTTTCAAAGCTGTCCGTGAATTTGGCGGACACATCCGAAGGTCTGCCCCTACGCGTTGGCACGCTATATCGGTTTATAAAAACTCTTCAACATCTACAGCTTCAATCCAGCCACCTGGGGTCAGTCGATTTGCCAAGACAGCTTTTTCTAGCACACGACGGCAGCTTCGAAATAGATCGCGTGCGTTCTTGTTCTGGGTTTCCTCAGCTATTTTTCTTAAGGCATCCTCACGAAACGGATATTCATCAGGGTCTGTCGGATCAGAACGATAGCCCTTCAAAACCTCTTTCAAGAAAGTGACTGCCTGTTCGATTTCGAGAGGCTGAATCTCAATCGGGTTGTGTGACATCCGCCCCATAACGTATTGGGTAAAAATGGCAAATATTTGTCTAACATCTCCTGTCATTCCCAGAAGGAAGCAGCAGTTCTCCGGGCAGGCATTGATAAGGTCCCTTAGTCCATGATTTATGCTCAGCGCTTCTGCGGGTTTGAAGTCTAGCATCAACTCGATTTCGTCCAAGAAGAAATAGAAAGCCTTGTTTCTAGCTAGCACACCGCCTTCAGATAATGCACTTGTCCCACGGGTGCAAAGATTCACATAGGCACCGAGGCTTTTAACTGCATCGTACTCTGTGTCAATTGGTCGTATCAGACCGTATGTATCGAGTTTGATACCTTTAGGTGCTTGACCTGAAAGCAAAGACATGGCATCGGCTTTGTTCTCTTTGATACCTTTCAAAAGCAGCGACAGAGGAGGGAAGGACGGAGTGATATTTGGATCTCTATACTTCTCATTAATAGCAGTGTCGAGCTCATCGCGCCGTGCACTTGGTTTCTCTTTTCTCACAGCGTCTTCAATAGCCATATCCAGCCATTCTGCGGTTTCTCGTATGTGCGGCACTAAGTTCTCGATAATCTTTCTGTAAATGGCTACGAAACTCATTGTCGGAGCGACCTTTGGAGTTTCAAGATGCACTACTGCTGAGTTGAATTCATCCTTTCTTGCTTCAGTTATCCAATACTCCAGGTAGCGTAAGGCGTGAGATTTACCAGTACCAAGGTCACCATGTAGCACGGCGAATTCGGAAAGACCTACCCGGTCTGAGCGGCATGACTCGACAATGTCAAGCAATTGCTGTAGTAGCTCGTTGTATCCCGCCCACACCGTTACTCGCCGTCCTGGAACAAGAGAAAATGGGTTGCTTGTTAGTTTAGCTAGCTGCAAAGTATCCGCCATTATGTTCCTCCTTTAGCCAAAGCTATCTTCTCATAGTTCTTTGCTGCCCAGGTCGCAAAATCAACAGTCTCATGGTCACCGAACAATCCTTTTCTTGCTAGCTCTACAGTTGCTCGATGAACATCTGGAGCAGCAGTCAGAATTGCCAACTCCAACAGGTCCTCTTGAGACATACCTCGAACTCCAAAGCCACGACTGGTAAGATTAGCTGACCCCACAATTGTCATGCAGAGTTCCCTGTCATCTGTGAAGATATATACCTTGGCATGAACCCGCTCATGTAGATGTATCTCCACTCCTTCACGGTTTAGGTTTTCCAAAAGTGAAAATTTATCCTTGAATGCCTGGTTCGCCCCCGCTCCGGGTGGTGGTGTCGTCAGCAATGTAATCTTTGCACCATTGCCAACCTGGCGGCGAAGTAGATCGGAAAGCCGACCATGTCCCCAGAAATCGTAGTCCTGCATGTTATACGAAATGACGAGGGCTTCTCTCAGAGCTCGAAAAGCTCCGATCCACTGGAGGACTTCCATAGCGACATCGTCCCCCATCACGGGTATCGCGAACGGACTGCTTCTCATAATGATGCTGTACCCTCCTGTGCACCTCGTTTTAAGGCAATGTAGCCGCCTTGGCCTCGTCGTTGCCTCAAGAGGAAGACCTCATTCGAGAACAGTCTAGCAAGCTCGGATATCTGCTGCTCGAACTCGGCCTGTGGGATGTACTGTCCTCTGAGAGCCTCCATAGCGGAGAGAACATGAAACACCGATGCACTTTCTGTTTCGTTAAATCCGTAGAGTTTCACGTGTTGGTACATTTCCTTGATACGGGTGAGTAGATACTGATGGGCATACCGAATAATGTCTGCGCTGGTGCCCACGGCCATGGCAGTGATGCGCCAAAAGAGGTCAGTTCCGTCTGAGAAATTCTCAATCTGAAGAGCATCCGACAAGCTTTGAGAGAGCGGTAAGATTACACATCCATCACGGTAGCAACCATTTGCTCTAAGCGCATTTAGCAGACGACTACCTACCTCTGTAAGGGTGAAACCGGTTTTATTCTCTTCCATACAACCTAGATCCAGCAGCCATCCACGGCGAGGGATCACGGTGTGTTCAAGAAAACGAGAAACTCTCTGGTCTGGGGTTAATATCCTCTCTTTTATAGGGGTACGTGATAGGTTCAATCGCTTCTTTGAAGTATCAAGGGCGCCCTTTAGTTTCGAGCGTGCTTTGGAAAGCTCCCCAAGAATAGTATCTCTTACAAAGCGGGGGTAAAGCCTAGCCTCTGCCCATTCCTGTTTTGCGTTCATGATCCAAAATAGGCGAGTCATCAGATGATTACCTACATCCGCAGTCTCCCCATGTCCACGCGTGTAGAGGTCCAGCAGGTTAAGGGTACACTCACCGTCAAATTCCATGACTGACATCAGCAAGAATACCCTTCGACTCTCACCAGTCAAGTCCAGCTGTTCCAGGGCATGAAGGGCATATCCCCTAGCGGAAAGGGACAGCTTGGTGCCGACTTGCTCTAACAATCCCAAGGCTCGTGCGACATCCACAACGCCCTGAGCATACTTGGCCCCATCAATAGCCTTTTCCTCGTGCATTATTACCTCTCGGAGAACTGGAAGGGCACAAGGTATGCGTGGGTACAAGTATTCAACGACACGCGCAAATCGCCATATATCAGATAAGCCGTTTGTATAGCCTATTCGGCGTAAAAGCTCCCGATCGATCAAGGGGAGTTGTTGGCCCACCTCAAGAATACTTGCCATGTTTAGATTACCACCGGTTCGTCACCACCGTGGGCTGACACACGGGGGCGCATAGCCACGAGGAGAGCGCGGCTAGTTTCAGCATCGGCTACCCAAGCTTCGCCTGTATCCAGTGCCCGCACCAAAGCGTACCGCTCCGAGATTCTTGCTGAGCCGAAGGATACCTCCTTGGGGAAATTTGCCGGCACACGTGCCAGCGCTGCCGATATGTCACCGTCAACAACAAGTCGGTGCACAATGAGGAGGTCTATCTGACTTACGACGCGAGAATCGACAGCCGATGGTTGCTGCGTAGCTAATACTAAAGAAAGACCGGCGTCACGGCCACGCTTCACATACTCCACAAGACTTTCCTTTGCAGCAGTATGTGCATCGGCCGGACAGACAAGATGTGCCTCATCGATAAGGACCCAAACTCCGTCTGGCAACCCCCGATATTCATCAGGCAATTCGCTGCCAAATCGTCTGGACACCTTGCGTTTCGTATGATAGTCACCCATCAGATTGAAGATCTTTTTTGCAAAGACACTAACTACAAGTGACTTGGTTGAGTTGTCAAGATTCCTGAGCAAGAAAACGCTAATCTGGCCGGGGCGCAGTACTTCACGGATGTTCAGGCCTCCTGGTTGGAAGAGGTTGCTATCCTGGAGGCTCTCCAGTTTCCACAGAACAGCGTCCCTAGTCTGCTTTTGAGATTGGTCGATCATCTCCAGATCTTTTTTTAAGCAGCGGACAAGATCAGGAATGGCATATCGCGGAGTGGCCGGAACCCGGACACGACGTAGTTGGCCACCGCTAGCCTCTTCTATCTCATACCCATCAACTCGTACTTTCTGTAACAGAGTTCGGATACACTGACCTTGTGGTGAATAACGTTCCAGACCAAATAAGCCACACCAGTCATCTGCATCAAGTTCGGCCGGGTCTAAAACGAAGTCCTCGACCGTGGGGAGATCAGACTGTTCTCCAGCAGGCTTGAAGAGTCGGGCTCCAGAGAGGCCAATGGTAGGGAGGGCCCACTCCCGTAGCTGATCCAGCTGCTCCAAATCTTCAGTTAAAGTGTCTTTGGGGGCATCTGCTAGGGCCCAGAATTGACTCTGAGTATCAAACACTACAGTTGTGATGGCCTTGTCTTTAGTGGTAATCTTCGAGTTGCTCCCCAGTATCAGTCCCTCAGAAAGTATCCCGAGGTCGTAACTCTTTCCGCTGCCTCTCTTGCCGCAGATATAAATAACGTGGGGCGTACGGATATCCAGCCATACATTGGCATCGTATTTATTGGAAACTCGCGTCTGCTCAATACACTTACCGAGGAGAACCAGTGCATCAGTTTGCCCTCGAAACTTCCTCTGTCCCAGGAGAATATGCTTGCCACGTGCAATATAAGGAGCCCGTTCCAGTGGTTCTGAAACATCTATTCTTCTCAAGTTGCCTATATGACCAATGGTTGGTAGCTCGCTCATGGTCTTGTGCCTTTAGGGGCATCTATAACTTTGGCCTGATGTTGCACCTCGCCGCAAAGTGGCTCAAAGTGAATAACCGTGACTGTACTTCTGTCGCCTAGTCCCGGATAGATTGAGAGCAGCGCGTTTCTTAGTGCCTCGACACTAGCTGCTCCATCTGCGTATGCATCTTCGTCGGTCAGTGCCGAGAGCTGCTTCTGGTCAGTCGAAGTAACCCGTACAATCACTGTTTCATTACCGCCCAATAACATAAGTAAGCCGGGCTCGAATGATCTCCATCCCTTCCGCACTGTTGCCCGTTTAGTGCCTCCCTTGACTGCATCTAGCAGCTCAGGGAAGACACGAAGCGATGGAAGACTACCGTTCTGGCTTTGGGCCCTAGTCATCATCTGCTTGTACTCTAAACCCGTTAAGATATGATATTCCCATGAGCTTGTTAGAGCAACAACCGTATCGGGATTCAACGATAGTATGAAGTCAGTACAGTGCGGCGCAGCAGCAATGAGAGTTATCCCTAGCTTTCGTGCAATCCTTTGGACGTTGTATGCCGCCACATTTGCTGTGACCGGGTCAAGATTGGTGCAGAATTCATCTGCGATCCATGTGTTGCTCCCTGATGCTATTAGTCGCGCTAGCATTGCTCGATACTGTTGGCCTCTACTGAGTTCCTGGAAGCGCTTCAGATAAAGAGCCGGTTCAGACAGGCCAGCAAGCCCGAGAAGATAAAGTGCCAACCGTACGTTTGTAGTTCCCAGCAACTCAATAAGCGGTTTCTCGGAGCGAATCGGCTGGAAGGTAGCGGGCCGGCAATCTGGCGGAATATCTATTAATCCCGTCATTGTCACCCCACGATGTTTTTTGATCTTTCCGGTCACTGCTTCGAGTAAAGTGGTCTTGCCAGAACCAGAGGGTCCTACAACAAGAACAATGCTACCAGGTTGAATGTTGAGTGTCAGTCCTTGGAGTACTGTTGTCTGAATATCCTCCGGCGAGATGCCAAAAGCCTGCTGAACTGCATGAGTTCGAAGAGTGCGTCGCACTTTTGATAAATAGGTTACTGTAAAGTCATTGAAGCGAATCAGGGCAGAGAGAGGGGTAATACTAACCGCTGGGAAGGCCTCACTGTTGGATATTCCCAATTCTTGTACTTGCCGTCCCAGAAATCGCGAAGCTTCTTGATTCAGACCCATCATGTAGTTCGGTTTTGGAAGTGAGACTATCCCGTGAAATAGAGCGTAATCGCGCAGTACCGTTTTTTGAGACAAGTGCTTCAAACCTTTTGTAAGGTCGGCAACGCTCATTCCCTCACGTGCCATAAGCTTCAGGGAGCGATCCATTCTAGCGACTTGCTGATCAAGAATGCCGGATATTTTCTCAAATTGCCTCTTACCTTTACCATCTTCTCCGAACCTCCCTATGAGGTACTCCATATCCTTAGCAACGCGCGCTAGGTTACCTTCGGTGTCGCCTATATAAAGCATCCCAGCCTTTTCAGCAAATGGAACGTACTTCAACATGTCAGCTGAGATTTCAAGAAAATATGGTAGATAGCCCGAAACTTGCCAACGCTGTGCGGCAAAAAGTGCCGTATGTTTTACTAAGACCTGTCCAACACCGATCCCTCGAAACTCAGGAGATACTACGGTGCGGGCAATTCTAACCATGAGGTGAATATATTTCCTCAAGGTAGGCATATCCCAGTGGTTCCAGCTAATGTCACCATATTCGAAAGAGGTGTTAAGAATTTTGGCACGTGCCTTACTCATGAAGAATGGGGTTGCCAATTCGATGTAGCCAATGACTGTGGGATAACCAGGGTGAAAGGTTCGAACAATGAGGCGCGCCGTCCTACCATGAATCCTCTGACCCCGGTAATGATAGCCAGTGAGTGAGCAATATGCAGCATGTTCCTCAGGTTCAGTTATTTCTTTCACTAGCACTTGTTGAGTGAGACCTCCGAGGTGGAGGACATCTGGGGCAGAATAAGGCGGAAGAAACTGGCATTTCCCGTTATTGCAGAGTACCCATGCCTTATCGTCGATAATGTGTACTTGATCCCCAGTGCTTACACACGCTGAGAGTGGTACCTCAAGCCATCTGAGGCTAGGTTCCAAACGGAGGCGTTTCAAATGACCGTTCCGAGTAACGCCAGTAACCCAGAGTTGCTCTTCAGGGTTGTTAGCTATCCTTGTCATGAACTGCCTCACCCTGTCCTTGCTGATTTTCTCTTTCTCCTGAGGTTATTCTACTGAAAGTGGGTAATCAATGTCAATCTGGAGGGGGCGGGGATGAGGCTTTGTGGAAAAGATTATTGGCAAAATACGCTACCCTCTCGGTGCCTATTCTCTGATCCCAGATAATGCATGAAAGGTGATCTGGTCCAGGGACCACCAGCTATTAAATCTGAGGCGGAG
>QLUI01000082.1 GCA_018725345.1 Bacillota bacterium
CTCCCCTCGCTAATTTATGTATATGAGACAGATATTTTCGTCATGCCTAGAAAAATCGGCGGAAGCTTTCACACTCCTGGGGCAGAAACATATATTGTTGTTGAAAGGCAGAGGAGGATTTCGCGTCAGAAAGTACCTCTTCTGAGTAAAGGAGGTGAAAGATAATGAGAACTGTTGGTGCAAGTGATAACGAGCAGAGTGTCAGAGATGTGAATGAGGTACAGCTAGGCCCCTGTGATCCTTACCTCGGTTGCCCGCCTCCATCGGAAATAGTTTGTATTAAGGTAGATAAGGTCTATTATGAGTGCAAAAACATCCAGGTTAACGAAGATGTATTCACTTTTAGTCCCGAGCCGGAACACCCAGTGTTCGATGTTAGCTGCCATAATGTAGAGCTGTGTTGTGAACCGTGCTGTGAGGTAGTAAGGCCTGGGTTGGTTAGTGTGACTTTTCGTTACAAAGTGACGATACGCTTGTTCTTTCCGACAACCTGTGAATCAGCCTGCAAAGATCTGTGTCAGGTAGTAACCGTCACCAAACTTTTTAATATTCCGCGTGCCGGTGAAGATGGTTTGCATGTTCAGTGCTACGTGCCTTTTTTAGAGTGTCTGAATGCTTTTATCAGTGCGGTTGACCCGGAGACAGGGGAAGTTACTATTATTGCTTGTGTGGGCAAGTATATTTTGATTAAGCTCAAGGCCACTGTTCAGTTGATGGTTCCGGCGTATGGTTTCTGTCCCGAACCACCCGATTGCGACGAGGTATTTGGTATCTGTCCTGATTTCCGCCCTGAATGGCCGCCATATCCGCCGCAGATAAGGTAAGAAAAGAGCGAAAGTAAAGAGAGATTATCTGCAAAAGCCCTGCGCATATGCGCAGGGCTTTTGCAGATAATTAAGCAAACATGCTAACTTTTGTATCTGCTTTAGATTAGGCTCCATGTTCTCACAAAAAAGGGCGTCAGGCTGGAGGAAGCTAAAAAAACTAAAATTGCGTTTCTCTTTACTTTTTCATCGTCTCAAGTTAAAATTTCTCTCAAGGACTTTATGTTCAAATATTCTTTACAGAGGAAGAGGACTGGTAATACTATATTTTGTTTAACAGAGAGGTGCAAGAAGCTGGATAACTATTACGTTGTTACCTTCCATTCCGTTTCGCAGGCGCTGCGATTTGAAAAATTGGCACTCTCGCAGGGGATAGCTATTAAGCTTATCCCTGTGCCACGAGTTCTTTCATCTTCCTGCGGCATTGCCGCCCGCTTTACAGAAGGAATGTTTCAGGCAGTAACCGGTCAGGTAGCGGTGGAGTGGGAAGCATTGTTTAGCTTTTCCCGGCAGGGGAATAAATTGCTGGCCGAACGGCTGCCCGGGCCTTGGGAAAGGATGCAGGACTAAAAACCATTCCATCGTAACGCAAGAAAATCCCCTCTGAAATCCTGTCTGCTGGAATAATGTGTTTCTGTCAATAAACCGTGCTGTGCCGTAAGGCAAGGCAGGGTTTGTTTTGTTGCATAGGAAATCATCTCATTTTGGGAAGCTACGATCCTATGCAAGGGGAGATGTTTTGGGGGATTCCCCTTTGTTCTTGGTTCCATGCTGCAATGAAATTTTGCCATAGAACAGGAAAATGACTGTATAATAGAGAACCTTTCCCATTGACTAGGAAATCACAATCTAATTTTCTGCATAAACATTTCTTCTAACAGATAACTAAGCGTTTTTTTAAGTAGGGCCGTACAAAGCAGAGGAGGCTTAGATATATTTTCGTAGTTTTATAGCACAATAACTAGGTGGACATTCATGCGCCATCCGAAGTATGAAAATGTGCCCTCACCCTAACCCTCTCCCAGAGGGAGAGGGGATTTGTGGAGCTGGTGCTTATGAATCGGCTATTTCGCCGATTCAACGATACCGACATCAGACCTCTGACATCTAATAGAGGGAGCTGGGAGTTATAGGGTAGCTGTGAAAAAATTGAAGAGGAGGCTTGCTTATGTCGCAATGGTATAAACTTTCTACAGATGAGGTGTTGCATTCCTTAGACAGTTGCCGAGAAGGTTTGACTGTCGAGGAAGCTGCGGAGCGTTTGGCACGCTACGGGACAAATGAATTAAAAGAAAAAATGAGAAGAACCTCCTTAATGATGTTTCTTGGCCAATTTAATGACTTTTTAATCATCGTGCTGCTTGTAGCAGCCGCCATGGCCGGCTTGGCCGGTTCGCCTAAAGATGCCATTGTGATTTTGGCTGTGGTGGTGCTGAATGCTGTTATCGGCTTTATCCAGGAACATAAGGCAGAGAAAGCGATGGCGGCTTTAAAGAAAATGGCAGCCCCCTCGGCTACCGTCGTTAGAGGCGCTGAGACGATACAAATAGAGGCTGCGCTCTTGGTGCCTGGCGATATCGTGCTGCTTGATGCCGGCAGAGTGGTGCCGGCTGATATGCGCCTGGTAGAGGCGGCGCAGTTGCAGGTTGAAGAAGCGGTGCTGACCGGAGAATCGATAGCTGTAGAGAAGCATACTGATTCCATCTTGTCGGAAGGTGCTTTGTCTCTTGGCGACCGGAAAAACATGACATATAACGGTACCATTGTCGTTGGCGGTCGTGGGATAGGCATTGTGGTGGCTACCGGCATGGAAACAGAAATCGGTAAAATAGCTACCATGCTTCAAGATGAGCAGGAAGTGAGGACACCGCTACAAAAACGGTTAGCTCAGTTTGCCAAAAAATTGGCCGGCGTCATTCTGCTTATCAGTGGCGTTGTTTTTAGCATGGGTGTGATGCGTGGTGAGGACGTTGTGACCATGTTTCTTACCGGTATTTCGCTCGCGGTGGCCGCGATACCGGAAGCTTTGCCTGCCGTTATTACGATTACACTGGCTCTTGGTGCAAAAAAGATGGTACGGCAAAACGCTTTGGTTCGCAAGCTGGCGGCTGTGGAGACTTTGGGCTCGGTTACATTTATCTGCTCCGATAAGACAGGCACGCTGACCCTTAACCGGATGGAAGTAGAAGTTGTCTATAGTGGAGATACTCTTGTTTCTGGCGGGGATATAGTTAATTACAAACTGCTTCTTCATGCTATGGCTCTTAGCAACGATGCGCAGAATAGCTCTGGAGAAAAGGTTTTTGGCGATCCAACTGAAGTCGCGCTCTATAACTTTGCAGACAAACACGGTTTTCATAAAAAGGAACTCGAACAGCACTATCCGCGCAGCGGCGAGTTGCCTTTTGATTCTGAGCGCAAGGCTATGACCACTTTTCATCGTGCTTCAGACGGTCAATATCTTTCTTTCACCAAAGGCGCTGTGGAAATGTTGGTGGAAAAGTGTAGCCTGATGCTGACTGCCAATGGCCAGCAGGCTCTTGAAAGAGAAAAGGTGTTGCAGGCGGCTTCTCAAATGGCGGCCTCCGGTCTGAGGGTATTAGCTCTTGCGATGCGGCATTGGCCCAAACAGCCGGACAATCCTCAGCCGGCGGAGGTGGAAAGCAATTTGATTTTGCTTGGTCTGGTAGGCATTATGGATCCGCCGCGGGAGGAGGCTAAAGAAGCGGTGGCGATGTGCCGTACGGCTGGCATCATTCCGGTGATGATAACCGGGGACCACCCGTTGACGGCAGAGGTGATTGCCAGGCGTCTTGGCATTTTGAATGATGAATCTGCTGCTGTGGTTACGGGCAGCGAGTTAGAGAAGATGTCAATGGAAGAATTTGCCGCCAGAGTTGAACAAATTCGGGTTTATGCTCGGGTAGCACCGGAACAGAAACTGAAAATAGTCAAAGCACTGCAGGAGAAAAATCAGTTTGTAGCCATGACCGGCGATGGTGTCAATGATGCCCCCGCCATTAAGCGGGCGGATATTGGGATTGCTATGGGTATTACCGGTACAGACGTTACTAAAGAAGCGTCGGCCATTATCTTGCTGGATGACAATTTTGCAACGATCGTTAAGGCGGTGCGGGAGGGCCGACGGATCTACAACAATATCCTGAAGTTCATCAAATACAGCATGACGGCAAATGCCGGCACCATTGTAGCCATTTTTTTTGCTCCCCTTCTCGGCATGCCACTGCCGCTTTTGCCTATCCAGATTCTTTGGCTAAACATGTTGACGGACAGCCTGCCTGGTTTGGCGCTAGCCGGGGAACCCGCGGAGAAGGACGTGATGCATAGTCCGCCGCGCAATCCGCAGGAAGGGGTCTTTGCCAGCGGCCGCGGCTTGTATATTGCTCGCTTTGGCCTATTTGTTGGTTGTGTTGCGCTTTTTTTACAAGCGTACGCTTATAATAGCGGCATGGCTTGGCAGACGATGATTTTCACTTTTCTCGTTTTAAACAGGATGGGGGTGGCTTTGGCCGTCCGCTCTGATAATTTCTCGCTCTGGCATATGGGTTTTTTTAGCAATAAAGCTATCATGGCTGCCGTAGCACTGGTATTTGTTTTGCAGTTAGCAGCAGTCTATCTGTCGTTTTTTAATTATATCTTTAATACCGAGCCGCTCTCGCTGGCAGAGCTGGGGCTTGTGCTGCTTCTTTCTCCCGTGACACTTTTAGCGGTGGAGGCGGAAAAATTATATCGGCGCTTAGGCGCGCCACCGCTGTCTCCCGCCGAAAATTAGTAGGGCTCTGCAAGATGAAGGAGGCGATATATTTGAAAAAGATTAATATCTCCTCAAGCGAAGCCGAACTGGAGCGTGATCTGGAGCGCTATAGGGAAAAAGCTTTAGAATTGGGAGCGACTAACGCTTGCCTAGTGCGTGCGTCGCAGATCCCCGATAATGTGCCTATAGGTGTTCTTACCGGTTAACATCCCCCTTGCATAGGATCGTAGCTTCCCTGCTGGATATAATTTCCTATGCAATAGATAAGCCCCTGGTGTGCCTGACGGCAAAACCAAGGGCTTATTATGCTAACCGGCTACGCAAACCATCTTTCTCAGTAAAGCACCGTGCAATGGATAGTGCTTGCGCTTATGAATCTCTTACAACACCATTCTTAATGATATACGGTCTTCCGTTGGATGGGCAGCGCAGGTCTATTGTTTCCACAAAGGGCTCTTGGTTAGCGTTTGTTTTCAAAAGTTGGTTAAGGTCGGTGGGGTATACGCCAAAAGCTGCTTGATATCTGTCGACGCCAGCCTGGAGATATGCGATGTTTTCTGCGCAGACATTACCAGAGGGCACACCACTTGAAGCTGTGCTTGCAGCACTATACACAATATAACCGATCAAAAGGATGCCGGTAACAATAGCAATTGTTGCTGGAGAAAGAGAGTTCTTTTTCTTAGGCACACTTTTTTTGGAGCTGCCTGATTTTTTACCAGTCTGTTTAGACATAGCTTGTTTCTCCATTTTGCTTATCCCCTCTAAGGATTGTTCCTAAAAACACTAGAGTAGTTACAGCAATTTTACGCTATGCTTGTTAACTTGGAGCTACGCTTTGCGTCGCATCCTTAGTACGGCCATCGCCCCGATTAGCACGGCTGAAACTATGGCTATGCTAAAATAAGTTGTATTATTTGGGGCAGCAGCGAAATCTGTGTCAGTAGCTGGAACAGCCTCCTCCAAAGGAGTGCTTTCTGTCATTAGTATTCGCGCCTGGGGATCTGTGGGAGCAAGCTGATTGTCTTCCTCTTCTAAAACTTTCAACTCGTCAGTCGTTAATACAGCTTTTTGGTCTACCCTTACCGGCACCTGTATTTTTTGCTCACTCGCCAGTCCGCGGTCAATTATGGCTTCCACCATATACACTTCAACTTTAACGTTCCAAAATTCACGCAGCCAGCTATCTTCGATGGTTATGGCAGTCGCGTTGGTGTTGTGTGTCTCTGCGAGGTGGTTCACAGCAATTACTCTCAGTTCCTCGCTTATTTCAGGGTCGAGCATTTTAAGTATTGCCATAGCAGGCGCAGTCATAATTAACAATAAACTACAAATGACTGCAAGAACAAAAGATTTTTTGATCACTTTAATCCCTCCAAAATTTTTTATCTTGGTTTTTCTTTTGGGTTAAGACCCCCACCTCTAAGCGAAGCGTAGGTGGGAATTTTTAATCAGGTGGAGTAGACTCTCCACCTGATTCCCCGATGTTTAAGCTTTGCTTAAACGAGTTCACTTAACGGTTTAGACGAAAGAAGCAGAGATTTGTTCCGTAAAATTACTAAAAAATATGGAATGCGCCCTATTAGCAAGGAGCGGCAGCTTGAACTTGTGTGAAGTTTACCATAAGATAATTAAATCTGAAAATTGTGTGGGGGTAGTATTGTGGAAAAACAAATCTATAAAAATCGCAAGATTGTTCTTTTGACTAAACATAAAAAGGAGGAGGCAATTCGACCGGTTATTGAAAAAGCAACAGGCTGTAGTTTAATTGTTGAATCACGCTTTGATACAGATAAGTTTGGGACTTTTTCTAGGGATATAACCAGAACTAAATCACAACTGGAGACGGCGAGACTTAAGATCAAAGAGGGGATGTTGCTCTCAGGGCTGGATATTGGTATTGCAAGTGAAGGAAGTTTTGGCTCTCATCCATTTATTCCGGCGCCGTGGAATATTGAATTAGTACTTTTGTTTGATCAGAGGGAAAACTTTGAGTTGTATGGTATCCACGAAAGTGGCGAGACAAATTTTGCCCAGCTTGCAACGGCTAGCTTTGACGAGGCGGTAAGTTTTGCAAAAAAAATCGGTTTTCCAGAGCATTTTTTCATTATCAGGCCGGATGACAGTGAATCTGAGCAAATAATTAAAGGGATCAATAATTATGACTGGTTAAAAGAGGCGTTTGTATGGTGTGGTTTGAATTCTCATTCAGGCAAGGTATTTATGGAGACTGATCTGAGGGCACATGCAAACCCAACCAGAATGCACAATATAAAAAAAGCGACAGAGGACTTAATTTCAAAATTGCATAGTTTTTGTCCAAATTGCATGGCACCAGGTTTCATTGTCAGTGAAAGAGTTAAGGGTCTTCCCTGTGATTTATGTGGGCTTCCAAGCGATTTAGTGCTAAAAAATATTAGCAAATGCCGTAAATGTAGCCATGTTCTAGAGCAGCTATATCCAAATGGACAATTTGCTGCGGCTCAATATTGTCATTTTTGTAACCCATAGCCTGGCAGAAAAGTAGACTCTATGTAGGAAAAATACTGTGAATTCAGTTCTTCCAGTGAGCATACCTCGGGATCCAACAGTCGGATGAATTGATCCCGAATTGTACGAAGGGCTCGTTCGATTTTCCCAGTTCGTAGATTCCAGCTTTAAGCATGAAGCTTATCAATAGATTGAAGCCAGCCATATCAGCACACTGGATGAATTAAATGCTGCCTTTGGTGCCTGGCTGGATGGCTACTACCATCTCCGCGTCCACGGCGGCACCAAGCAGACACCCAAAGAGCGCCTGTTGGACAGCCAGAGGGAGCCCCGCCGTGTCCCCATTACGGAACTGACAGACATCT
>QLUI01000083.1 GCA_018725345.1 Bacillota bacterium
TTTTATGCAGATGTTTCGGAATGAAATTTGCAAATTACTTTCAGTCTTTGTGCCAATGGATAGTCAGCAAATTATGGCTGATTTGGAAACGCCGCCCTCTGCGGAGATGGGCGATTTTGCTTTCCCCTGCTTTAAATTGGCTAAAGAAATGCGCAATTCGCCCGCAAAAATTGCGGCAGAACTGGCTGAAAGACTGCCAGCAAGTGAATTGTTCGCTTGCATTGAAGCCCGTGGTCCCTATATTAACTTCTTCTGTAATCGCCAGAGGTTGGCGCTAGTCACTGTTCATGCGGTGCTTGAGCAGAAAGAAGCTTACGGCAAGCTGGAAGTCGGCCAAGGGAAAACAATTGTGATCGATTTTTCAGCCCCCAATATCGCTAAACCATTTGGCATAGGACATCTTCGTTCCACTGTCATCGGCCACTCCCTATACCGGATCTACTTAGCATTAGGTTATCGTTGTGTAGGCATTAATCATTTGGGGGACTGGGGGACACAGTTTGGTAAGTTGATTGTTTCCTATTTAAAATGGGGTGATGATGCCCGACTGGAAGAAGACCCCATTGCATATCTTTACGAATTATATGTTCGCTTCCATCGGGAGGAGGTAACAGAGCCGACTTTGGCGGAAGAAGCTCGCTCCTGGTTTAAAAAACTGGAAGACGGAGACGAAAGGGCACGTCTGCTATGGCAGCGCTTTCGAGAGTTAAGTCTAGCGGAATTTAAGCGAATTTATAATATCTTGGGCGTTCGCTTTGACTCTTATCAAGGCGAAAGTTTTTATAACGAGCTGCTTGCAGACACCATCAGCCAAGTGGAAGAGAAGGGGCTGACAGAAATCTCGGCAGGCGCATTGATTGTCAGCCTGGAAGATCAGGACATGCCGCCGTGTCTGTTGCGTAAGCAGGACGGCGCCACATTATACGCCACAAGAGACTTATGCGCCGCAATCTATCGTTACCAGACTTATGAGTTTGAGAAAATGCTCTATGTTGTTGGGGCGGATCAGACGCTTCATTTTCAGCAGGTCTTTAGCGTTCTAAAAAAAATGGGCTATGCTTGGGCTGAGCGTTGTGTCCATGTGCCATTTGGTTTGATTGGTTTTAAAGAAGGGAAGATGTCTACCCGACAGGGCACACTGGTTTTTCTGGAAGATGTGTTAGACAGGGCAACGGAGCTTGCGCTGCAAATTATTCAAGAGAAAAACGCAGGTCTTGAAAACAAAGCTGACGTTGCCCGCCAAGTTGGAATCGGCGCCGTTATTTTTGGCGATTTAAGCAATGATCGGGTAAAAAACATTGAGTTTGACTGGGAAAAGGTATTAGATTTTGCCGGCGAAACCGCTCCTTACGTTCAATATGCCCACGCCCGGATCTGCAGTATTCTGCGTAAAGCGGAGGGCTGGACCAGCCGATACGATGCAACGCTATTAGGCACAGATGAAGAGCAGACGGTTGTGCGAACGCTGGCTCGTTTTTCTGATGCCATTGTCCGCGCTGCCGAGATAGACAAACCGTCGGTCATAGCCCGTTATCTGGTAGATCTGGCAGCCGATTTTAACAAGTTTTATCACCAGTGTCCAGTGTTGCACGCTGAGGTTAAACTTCGCAGCGCTCGCCTAGCTTTGGTAGATGCGGTGCGGCAAGTTCTGCTAAATGGATTGGCATTGCTAGGCATTGCAGCGCCGCAGGAAATGTAGCAATCTGATAGTTAACTGCTAAGTGTTCGATTAGATCAGTGTTGCTAAGAGCGTAGCGCCGCAAATATAAAGGCCACACCAAAAATAATAAACAGCAACGCACTGGTTACTTTTATGGTGTTAGCAGGTAGGCGAGTCAGAAAACGTGAACCAAGATATGCTGCAGCGCTGTGATTCACCAGTTGCCCGGCCATGGCGCCAAAAAAAACGGCGACCGGGGCATGATACGCGGCAGTGAGAGCAATGCTGGCAAGCTGTGTTTTGTCACCCAGTTCCGCCAGAAACACCAGCGCGAAAGTTTGGACAGCTACGCCATGCTTGGGAGGTATAATTTTCTCTTCCTGAGATTCCTGTTTAAAGTAAAGATAGAGTCCTGCCAAGAAAAAAAAGATACCACTGCCGAGTAAGGTGGTCTCCACAGGTAAGTAGGTGGCTAAAAATTCACCGAGAACTACTGCTATGCCCGTAATAACAGCCAGTGCCGCCAATGCCCCGAATAAGACTTGGCGAGGGGGGAAAAGGGTAGCCATGGCCAGCGTCACAAGTTGGGTTTTATCACCCATTTCCGCCAAAAGAACTGTTAGAAAGGCAATAAAAAAAACAGCCACAAAAATCACGCTCCTTTTTCAGATAAAATAAGCTGGATGCAGTCTTTGCCGTTAAGACGGCTAGAGGTGTTTTGTCAACTAGATTCCTGCTAAAACTCGAATTGAAGAAAAGGCCTCTCGGCTTGCATTTTCCTGATAACCCAAGTATACTGTTACTAATCATACTTAAAAATCCGAGGAAGAACAACAGTAACCTGTTCGTCAGCTCAGAGAGCCGGTGGATGGTGTGAACCGGTGAGGCGGCAGGTGAATTCCAGTTCTGAGGAGGGCGGGGGAAATTCCGTTTCGGCTAGCGCACGTTACGCGCCGGAGGGGACCGTTATGCCGCCTGCGGGGTGGCAACCCCTAGCGGATAAAAAAGACGCGTCGCATGCAAAAAAATCAAAGCGTCTTTTTTATTTGAAAGGAGAAAGACTAAGATGTTGGAGTTGAAGTTTGTCAGAGAGAACTTAGATATAGTGCGTAAAGCTTTGCTGGATAAAGGTGAAGAAGCAGGCATTGAGCTGTTTGCCTTAATTGATGAGAGGCGTAGGAAATTGTTAATGGAAGCGGAACAGCTAAAAATGCGTCGCAATGCTGCCTCAGAGCAGGTGGCAAAAATGAAGCGCACTAAGGAAGATGCCAGCCTGCTGATTGAGGAGATGCGCGTCGTTTCCCAGAACATCAAAGAAATGGATCAGCAGCTCCGAGAGGTGGAAGCGCAGTTAGAAGAAATTTTGTTGACGATACCTAATATTCCGGATGCTACTGTACCTATCGGGCAAAGTGAAGCAGAAAATGTGCTGGTCAGGCAAGCGGGAGAACCGAAAAAGTTTTCTTTTGAACCTAAAGCTCACTGGGAAATTGCTGCCGATTTGGGAATTATCGACTTCGAGCGAGCGGGAAAAGTAACCGGAGCGAGGTTTGCGTTTTATAAAGGGCTGGGAGCCCAGCTAGAACGAGCCTTAATTAACTTTATGCTTGATTTGCATACGATAGAAAACGGGTACACAGAAATATTTCCTCCTTTTCTTGCCAATAGAAACAGTATGGTGGGCACAGGTCAACTGCCTAAGTTTGAAGAAGACGCTTTTCGGGTAGCTGACACCGAGTATTTTCTCATCCCCACTGCGGAAGTGCCGGTGACCAATTTGCATAGAGATGAAATTCTGGCAGAAGATGAACTGACTAAATGTTACGCGGCTTATAGTGCATGTTTCCGTGCCGAAGCCGGTGCCCATGGCCGAGATACCCGGGGCTTAATTCGTCAGCACCAGTTTAATAAAGTGGAGCTGGTGAAATTCGCACGGCCGGAAGATTCAAAGCAGGAGCTGGAGAGCCTGACAAGCCATGCTGAGGAAGTGCTGAAACGGCTAGGGCTGCCCTACAGAATCATGCTGATGTCTACCGCAGAACTAGGCTTTGCGGCAGCTAAAAAATATGATATTGAAGTTTGGTTGCCTGCGTTTGATACTTATCGGGAAATATCTTCCTGCAGCAATTTTGGCGATTTTCAGGCGCGACGTGCGGGGATTCGTTTCCGGCGGAAACAAAGCGGAAAAACGGAGTTTGTCCATACGCTAAATGGATCAGGTCTGGCGGTCGGCCGTACGGTTGCTGCCATTCTGGAGAACTGTCAGCAGGAAGACGGCTCGGTAATAATTCCTGCTGCGCTTCATCCTTACTTGCCTAGATTAAAAAATGGCAGGATAAGTAAAGAGGACTGGAAATAGAGCTGAGACGGCCCTAAAGAAAACTGAATTGTTTAAAGGTTAAGGAAATTAGCGTGAAAGAGGCGGAATGCGTGTCAGAAGTCAGCCTGAAAACGGAACTGTTTAATTATCATCTTCCTAGGGAATTGATAGCCCAGCGTCCGGTAGAGCCGCGAGACAGCTCTCGTCTGCTGGTGCTCGATCGCGCTAAGCGGCAAGTAAATGAAACCGGCTTTGCAGCAGTGTTAAACTGGCTGGAAGAGGGTGATATACTAGTTATTAATGATACCAAAGTAATGAAGGCTAGGCTTTTAGGCAGGAAACCCACAGGTGGCAAAGTAGAAGTTTTTCTCTTGCATTCTTTAGGCGAAGGCGAGTGGGAGGTGCTATTAAAACCTTATCCACAGGGCAGGGTGGTGTTGCTGGGGGAAGAGATGGAGATTTATCTGCGGGAAAAAACAGAGCGCGGTACTTTTGTCGTGCGTTTTCCATTCCCGGAGGCGGCTATAACGGCTATGGAAAAGTGGGGCAAGACGCCACTGCCGCCGTATATTAAAGAGCCGCTCGCTAATCCGGAGCGATATCAGACCATTTTGGCCAGAGAGCATGGTTCAACCGCAGCCCCCACGGCGGCGCTTCATTTTACGCCTGATTTGCTCCAAGCGGTTAGAGATAAAGGAGTGCAGGTCGTTAACTTTACTTTGCACATGGGAATAGGAAGCTTTCGGCCAATCAAAGCCGAGTATGTGGCTGAGCATAATTTATCCGCGGAGTATTTTCATTTACCGGCGGAAACGGTTGCTGCTGTTCAGGGAGCCAAAGCAAGGGGCAGCAAGGTGGTGGCATGCGGCACAGACGCTGTGCGTGCCTTGGAGAGTGCGGCGCTGACAGGTGAAATTAAGCCAAGTTCAGGATGGACAAACCTGTTTATTGTACCCGGCTATCGCTTTAGAGTAGCAGACCGAATTATTACTAATCTGCATCTTCCGCGTTCTTCCCATATGGTACTAATCTCAGCCTTTGCTTCTCAGGAGCTGGTTATGCGGGCTTACGCTTATGCCATCAGGGAAAAATTCCGCTTTCTCAGCTTTGGCGATGCTACACTACTGATTTAGGGGGAATTGCTTTGTCCGGTAAAATTTTGCAGGCTAAAGGGATGAATCGTTGTATCGCGTGCTATTCATGTATGTTGGCATGTGCTCGCGTGGTTTACAAAACTTTCAGTCCTCGTTATAGCGCCATTCAGATTCGTACCAGAGGGGGAATGCAGTCTAGGCTGGCGGCTGATATCTGCCGCGGTTGCCTAGATGCGCCCTGTGCCACTGCCTGTCCAACCGAAGCAATCCTTCCTCGGATAGGCGGCGGCGTAAAGTTTAACCGCAAAAAATGTGTTGGTTGCGGTGCCTGTGCACAAAAATGTGTTGTGCAGGTTATTTATTTTGATGAACAGGAGCGTCGACCTGTTATCTGTATCCAGTGTGGAATCTGCGTAGGCTTTTGTCCTCATGAAGTACTTTCTATGGAGGTGCGGCAAAATGATTAACAACCGGCCGGCACGCGTTTTGTTCATTGATTTGGAGCAAAAAGTAATCGCGGTGGAGCAAAGAGAAGACTTAAACGGCTGGTTGGGTGGGGTGGGAATAGCCACCTGCCTTTTTAAGGAAAATCTTTTGCCGGAGGAAGACGCTTCCCATCCCGGTCAGCCGATAGTGCTGGCAATTGGTCCTATGTCCACCATTTACCCGCTGGTTACAAAGGCAGTTGCCATGTTTAGATCACCGCTGACCGGCGAATTGGGCGAAAGTTATGCCGGCTTGCGACTTGCCATGAGTATGCGTTTTGCCGGTTACGATGCCATAGTCATAAAAGGTCAGGCGGACGCGCCGGTTTATCTGACTGTTACGCCGCGGCAAGTACAGTTTAATGATGCTCGTGGCCTGTGGGGTCTTTCAATTGAAGAGAGCGGACATATCTTGCGAAAGTTGTCGCCCGGCAGTGGTCACCGTTCCACCTTACGTATTGGGCGGGCTGGGGAAAAGCAGGTAGCTTTTGCCTGCGTGGTAGTCGATACATACCGCCATTTTGGCCGTTTGGGACTGGGAGCAGTGTTTGGGAGTAAAAATTTAAAGGCGCTCGTTATCCATGGCGACTTAGACATCCCCATTGTAAATTCAGCTAAGTATAACCGATTCTATGAAAAGATTTATAGGCAAACAGTAGAAACAGATATTATGGAAAAGTACCACGGGCTAGGCACCACCGGTAACGTAGAACCGCTTAATGCGCTAGGCGCTTTGCCTGTGCGCAATCTGCAGGCTAGTTCCTATCCGGAAGCAGTTAACTTGAGTGGGGAAACGTTTGCGAGGGAAACGTTGATCAGAAAACTGTCATGTTCAGGCTGTCCCATCGGCTGTATCCATATTGGCCTTTACCGTCGCCAGTTCGCACTGGGGCATGAGCATGAGTATGAATCGGTAGCCGTTGCTTACGATCATGAGTTGGTTTATGCGCTTGGAACAATGCTAGGGCTGACCGACCATCGTCACGTTTACGCGCTGATTGAAAAGGTGGAGCAACTTGGACTGGATGCTATTTCTGCCGGCGTGGCACTGGCTTGGGCAACGGAAGCGCAGGAGCAAGCGTTGATTGGCAGACAGGAATTACAGGTTAATCTTTCTTTTGGCCGGATGGCACCGTACCTGACGGCACTTGACAATATTGTTTCTCAGCCGACAGCATTTTATCAGGCGCTGGCCCGCGGCACTTGGTTTGCTGCAGAACAGTATGGAGGCAGTCAATTTGCCTGCACGCTTGGCAGAAATGAGGTGGCTGGATACCATACAGGCTACGCTAATATTATTGGACAGGCTTTTGGCGCCCGTCACTCTCATCTAGACAATGCGGGTTATGCCATTGACCAGGAGTTGCAAAACAAAACGCCTGCCGCCACCCCTGAGGAAATTGTTGAGAAGATTGTCAGGGAAGAAGAGCTGCGTAATACCTTAAATTGCCTGATTATCTGCCTTTTTGCCCGTAAGATTTATCAACTCCCCGTTGTTGCGGAGGCGCTCTCAACTTTGGGTCTATGTTGGACAGAAGAAGAGTTGTTTAGGCTGGGGCAAAAGATTTACCGGGAAAAAATGGCACTAAAAAAAGCCATGGGTTTCCGGCCGGAAGAAATTATTATTCCTGCACGTTTTCTTGAAACGAGCGCGATGCAGAAGCGTTTATCGCCTGAGTTTTTGGAGAGTCTGCGCAGGCGGATGGTGGAAAAACTCGCTGCGCTTTGACGTCTGTTGTTGTAAGCGATTGACTTTTATTGCTAAATAGCGATTGACTTTTATTGCTAAATATTGTTATAATGAGAGTGTGACAACTAAGTTTCCGGCACAATCAGATGCGGTTA
>QLUI01000084.1 GCA_018725345.1 Bacillota bacterium
CGTTTTTTGTGACAGATGAAGCGTCTTTTTTATCCGCTAGGGGACGGCGCCACATCGCGTTGGTCTGACGGTCCTTTTGCACCCCGCAAGAATAAGGGGGAATCCCCCAAAACAACCCCCCTTGCATAGGATCGTAGCTTCCCTGTAGGATATAATTTCCTATGTAATAAAAACCGGCTATTTAGCCGGCACATGCTAGCGATCCCCCTTAAGTAGCCGATAAAACCGCAGCGCAAGCGGCTGAATCAATGCCAGGGAAAGTGCGATGAAAGCAATGGGATCCATTTCAACTTCGTAAATCTGCCATTTATCTGCAAGATTAATTTGCAAGAATGTAACAAGCAAAACTAAAGAGAGATAAATCCCGCCGGCTGTGGCAATCAGTTCCTGCAACGCCTCTGAAAAGAGGGAAGGCTTACTATGCTCAGGCAGCTGGTGTGATTCCAGTCTCATTTTATTTTGGATACGCAAAAAAACGGAAAGCACTACCAAGGTAACAACCATTAGTAAATCTACCAAATCAGCTTTACCTCCTTAGCCATAAAGTCCGGTATGTCCAAATCCTCCTTCACCCCGCTCTGTTTCTGGCAGGGTTTCACATTCACAGCAGCTGACTCTGGCCAGTTTAGCCAATACTAACTGAGCAATTCTATCGCCTCTCGCTATCACGAAAGGCAATTTTCCAAAGTTGGCTAAAATTATCATTACTTCGCCTCTGTAGTCTGCATCAATTGTCCCGGGACTGTTTAGCACAAAAATGCCTTGTTTTAATGCCAGCCCGCTGCGAGGACGAATCTGAGCCTCAAAGCCTAAAGGAACAGCAATTTGTAATCCTGTTGGAATAAGAATCCGCTGAGAAGGTAATAACACAAGCGGGCTTCTGTTAGCCGCCAGCAAATCTAAGCCGGCAGCGTCTTCCGTCAAATAGCGTGGCAATGGCAGATCTTTCGCGTGAGGAAGTTTACAGATAAAAAGAGTTGCATCCATATACCCACTCCTTCATTGATTTTTCTTCCCCACTCTAACGCCTTTGCCCCTAGTTGTCAAGCTACTGGCTCCAAAGCTGAACCCATACATACATAACCTCCCCCCGCCCCCGAGCGTATCTGAATATACTTGTCTGTAGAGTTGCGAAATTTAAAATCTTTATAGTCTGTTACAGTTGCGTCTCTTCCGGGAGGCACATAGCCTACCAGTATACTGTGTTGATGTCGTTCGACAATTTCCAACCCTGCCGCTAATGCCGCATTGTAAATTGTGGTTACAACTTGGCAGACGCCGCCTCCTATCCCCATGCCTCCCACTACAGGAGCCATATTATATCCACGTTCCGGAGTGCGCGGTCCCGTTTCCTTATTAAATGAAAACACGTCTCCCGGCGCAAGAATAACTCCGTTCATATATTTTGCGGCCAGATAAAGATTGTCTATCCGATCTGCACTGCCGCCGCCGCTCGTACTATACGTGGCAATTTTATTGTGAATTGACTGGAATAATTCCGTTGTGATTTC
The DNA here is from genome assembly GCA_018725345.1 of Bacillota bacterium. Taxonomy (GTDB): domain Bacteria; phylum Bacillota; class Dethiobacteria; order Dethiobacterales; family Dethiobacteraceae; genus GPS1B09. Next base: position 1,512 of record QLUI01000084.1, read on the forward strand.
TGGATCCAGAGTTATTATGGACAGCTCAACAACCTCCCCTTCCTTAGCAGTCATAACTGCGTCAATAGTGGTGAGCACATCTACTTTTCTGCCTGATAGCTCAGGGACTATCACTTTGTTCGTACGGTCAAAACGAGCATTACGCGGTTCCCTATCTAAGGAGTCCGCCAACCGTTCAACCATCTGGCGTACTTCGTTCTTTAACATTCGCTCCATTGCTACGCCCTGCAACGTAACCCCCGGTTTAACACCATAAAGATAGCGAGCAACTCTAATCCCCAGGTCCAAAGAAAAAATAACAATCAACCCTGCGAGTATTATAATGAGAATTGTGCTGAGCTTCAAAAAGTAAAATTTAACAGAAGTCTCGCTTTTTCTCAAGGAATCTTCACGCCCAATCTAGTTCTTGAAGGACAAAGTAACTCAGATAATGAGACAGGTTCAAGGCCTACTGCCCTTAGCGCCGGAATCACCTGCCGCAGCAACTCAGCCGTCTGTGCTGTGGGATGCATCAGAATAAGGCTACCACCGGTAGCATTAGCAAAAATTTTCTCTGACATCACTTTTACGCCGGGAAGCTTCCAGTCCACCGTATCTATTGTCCATAACACCGTCCGATTTTTTTCCTCCGCAGCTGCTTTTAAAACATTCTCGCTCAATTCCCCTTTGTGAGGACTAAAATAGGTGGGACGGACGCCGCATATTTCAGTTATAATCTCGTTTGCCTGCTTAATATCTTTCAAAGCCTGAGAAAAATCTGCCTTACTCATACTGAGAAGATCGGAATAACCATGATTTGCCAATTCAAACCTGGTAGAGGCAAGCAAACGAGTCATTTCCTGGTTTTGCCGCACCCACCTTCCCACCAGAAAGAAGGTCGCTTCCGCATCTGCTGTTTGTAGGACTTCCAGTATCTCCTGCAGGTATTCATTGCCCCATGCCACATTAATCAGGAAGGCTACCTGCGGCTTCTGAGAGTTGCCTTGATAGATAGGATGCAAGGGAAATGATGCTAAGCTAACTTCTGCGGGCAGATCAATCACAACCGGTTCTACTTTTGTGCCTGCCTTAGCCTGCATTACCAAGTTCAAAGTTGCTTCCACATCAAGTTCAATCCCGCTTAAATCTGGGATTACCCCTTTTGTAACCGGATCAATCACTGCACTTACCGGAGCTACCCGCAGTTCCAAGGCCAAGCTATTTAGCACTGCGCCAGCTTCCTCCACAGTAAGCCCGCCTAAATTATTACCGTTTAACAGTACATTAGGCTTAATCAGCTGCTGTTTTTGCCAGCTTATCCGAGCAAAACCTTGAAATGTCACCGGTAAGAAAAATAGCAGCATCAAGATAATGATTACTCGCCTGCCGCAAAATAGGCTAAAATGCCTATACCGCATCATTCTTCCTTACCCCTTTCCGGTCGCCATCAATTGTGTGAATGGAATAATTTGATACCCCTTCATTTTCAAACTTTGGATAATAACCGGCAGCGCATCTACTGCCTGCGTGGCATTAGTATGAAACAAAATAATAGCTCCGTTATGCGCATTTTTTAGAACACGGCTGATAATTTTATCCACACCCGGATTTAACCAGTCATGAGGGTCAATACTCCAAAGTACAGTAGTATAACCTTGTTCTGAAGCGAAATTAAACAATCGCTGATCCACTTCTCCATATGGCGGACGAAACAAAACCGTTTTGACCTGCAATTCTTCCTGCAACGTCTCTTCCATCAGTGCAAATTCTTCTGCTAAGCCTTTGTCTTCCAGTTCTGTCAGACTCTTATGAGAATATCCGTGATGCCCTACTTCATGGCCGCGCAACAAAATTTCCCTAGCCAGAACGGGGTTGTAGCGCACCCACGTGCCGGTTAAAAAAAACGTAGCCAGTATATTATAGCGGTCGAGAATTTCAAGAATCCGTCCCGTTTCCCCTGGTTCCCAGACAACATCAAATATATAAAACCCAAAAAAATAGATGCCTCAAGTATTACTTTGAGACATCTTGTGACCGTATTTAGTTACAGACACTTGCTTCAGCAAAACTTCGTCACTAGATACTCCACACAAAAAGATCGTAGCTTCCCTAGATGAGATAATTTACTTTACAAAAAAAAGAACATAAATTTTAGTTTATGTTCTTCTCGGGGGACGTCTGTCTCTGTCGTTACTAGGGCGGCGATCGCGTCTTTCTTCACGGCGTTGAGCCGATTCCTCTTCCACCATTTCTCCTTGTTCGTTTGGAATAGCAGCCCTTCGGGACAAGTCTATTCGACCGCGATCGTCAATACCGATAACTTTCACTGTAATTTCATCACCGATATTAACAACGTCCTCAGTGTTCTCCACCCGTTCATGCGCTAAGCGGGAAATATGGACCAGTCCATCTTTTCCAGGCAAAATTTCTACAAAAGCTCCATATTTTTCCACCCTAGTGACTTTACCGAGATAAACTTCTCCCGGCACTACTTCCTTTGTAAGCCCTTCAATCATCTGTTTCGCCCTCTGACCGCTTGCTGTATTTATAGCAGCAATATAAACGGTGCCATCAGGCTCAATATCGATCTCTGCTCCTGTTTCTGCGACTATCTTATTAATCATCTTACCGCCCGGTCCAATCACATCCCTAATTTTGTCCGGATGAATCTGCATGGTGATAATCCGGGGAGCATAGGGAGACATTTCGACTCTAGGCTCCGGAATCACATCGAGCATTTTCTGCATGATATGCATATAGCCAACTTTTGCCTGAGCTAATGCTTGAGCTAAAAGTTCTCTTGATAAACCTTTAATTTTAATATCCATTTGCAGTGCGGTAATTCCGTCTTTAGTTCCAGCCACTTTAAAATCCATGTCACCCAGAAAATCTTCCATCCCCTGAATATCACTGAGAATAGCCACATTGTCTCCATCTTTAATTAGACCCATAGCAACACCGGAGACAGTTTTCTTGATAGGAACACCTGCGTCCATCAGTGAAAGAGTAGAGCCGCAGACACTGCCCATGGATGACGAACCGTTTGATTCGACCACTTCCGATACTAGGCGAATTGTATACGGAAAATCTTCCTCGGAAGGAAGCACAGGCAAAAGTGCGCGCTCAGCCAAAGCGCCGTGCCCAATATCACGACGGCTGGCACCACGCATAAACCCGGCTTCACCCACGCTATAGGGCGGGAAATTGTAATGATGCATATAGCGTTTGGATTCTTCCAGACCAAGTCCGTCCAGACGCTGTGCTTCACTGGGCGTTCCTAAAGTGCAGACATTTAATACTTGGGTCTGACCGCGGGTAAAAAGACCTGAACCGTGTGTTCGTGGCAAAATACCTGTTTCACAGGTGACTTTCCGGATTTCATCAGCTCTGCGTCCGTCGGGGCGCAAGTTTTCTTTAATAATCATGGTGCGCATTGTTTCTTTGAGCAAATTATCAAAGCAAATGCGGACATCTCTATCTTTTTCCGGAAATTTTTCTGCAAAGTGTGCCGCGGCTATCGCTTTAGCTGCATCAATAGCAGCCTCCCGAGCCTGTTTTTCCACAGTTCGCACTGCTTCTTTAAGCCTTTCTCCAGAAAAAACTCGGACTTCTGTTTCAATGCCGGCGTCATGTTCAAACGTTTTTATCTGCATCTTCTCTTTGCCGAGTTCAGTCACCATCTGTTCCTGAAGAGCAACAATCTCTCTATTTGCGTCATGTCCTGTCATGATTGCTTCAAGGATTTCTTCTTCCGTCAATTCGTGGGCACCGGCTTCCACCATCATAATGGCATCACGAGTACTAGCAACCACTAGATGCAAGCGCGATACTTCAGCCTGCTGTTTCGTCGGGTTAATAACCGGCTCTCCGTCTACCCAGCCCACTAATACAGCGGCAATTGGTCCAGCAAAAGGGATGTTCGACAGTGACAGCGCTGCAGATGCACCACAAATCGACAGCACCTCAAGGGGTGTTTCCTGATCAACAGACAAAACTGTTGTCACAAGGTGCACGGAATTACGAAATCCTTTGGGAAACAACGGCCGGCACGGACGATCTGTAAGTCGCGAAGTCAAAATAGCTTTTTCCGTAGGTCGTCCTTCCCGCTTAATAAAACCTCCAGGGATTTTACCTACCGCATAAAGGCGCTCTTCATAATCAACCGTCATCGGGAAAAAGTCAATCCCTTCCCGTGGTTCCGCTGAAGCGGTGGCAGTTGATAGCATAACTGTATCACCGTAACGTAACAAAACAGCACCATTTGCCTGTTTTGCGATGCGTCCGGTCTCAATTGTCAATTCCTTACCGGCCAGCTCCATTTTATAAACTTTCATTACATACATCCTCTCTGACTCTGTAAAAAAGCGGGGTCTCCCCCGCTTTTTCTTTGAATACGAAATTTCATCAAACTTTTCTGACTGCCAATTACACTATGCCAGGAACTATTTGCGCAGTTGCAGCTTAACTAATATAGCGCGGTACCGTTCCACTTCAATTTCCCTCAGGTAGTTGAGGAGCGCGCGCCGCTGACCAACCATTTTCAACAGACCACGCCGCGAATGGTGATCCTTTTTGTGCAGCTTTAAATGCTCTGTAAGATAATTGATCCGCTCTGTCAGCAGAGCAATTTGAACTTCAGGAGAACCGGTATCGTTATCATGAAGTCGATGCTGGCTAATTAGAACCTGTTTGTGTGTCGCATTCATACTCATACTTTTACCTCCTATATTTTTTGATCCCCACTAGGCCAAGGCAAACGTCGGAGTTTCGCAAAGCCGAGCCTAAGGTTAACAAAGTTGATTTTACCATATAGACTAACACTTAGCAAGCTTACCGACCCATGTTGCAAAAAGATGTTCTGCTCAACTAGACCATGGCTTGGGACTGGCAATCAGGCTTTTTACCAATGCCACATCATTTTGGATTTGGCAAGCTAAAGCTACTGGACCGCTAAATGCTCTTTCATCTCTAATTTTTTGCAAAAACGAGACGATTAATTCCTGCCCATAAAGATTTTTTTCTTGATCCAATAGATATACTTCGAGCGACGTCTCCTCTTTGGAGAAGGTGGGCCGGTTGCCTACGCTTGCCAACGCCCAGAATACTTTATCGCCGCAAGCAGCCTTGCATAAATAGACTCCATTGCCTGGTCGGAGCAGTTCACAATTCACCAGTAAATTTGCCGTGGGAAAACCCAATTTTCTGCCCCTGCCGTCTCCGTGAATCACCGTTCCCCGCAGATAAAACGGGTACCCCAGCATGGCGGCAGCCGCCTCCACGCGTCCTGCCGCAAGATATTGCCGAATTGCTGTGCTGCCAATCGGTACTCCGTCTACCGTAACAGGGTCTATGACGCGAACAAAAAAACCAAATCTTGTACCCATTTCTTTTAGCTCCGACGCTGTGCCGGCTCCCCGACAACCAAAAGAATAGTCGAAACCCACCACGATCCCGGAGACACCCAGTTTCTCGCGAAGAATTTCTTTAACAAATCTCTCCGGCAAAATTGCAGCAAAACCGCGGGAAAAGGGGTGGACAATAACATAATCAATCCCTGCTTTACCCAGCGCACAAATTCTATCTTGGAAGCTGAGAAGTAGAGCAGGTGCTTTGGTTGGCGTTAATACTGCCAGAGGGTGCGGTGTAAAAATAAGACAAGCACTTTTAGCAGAAATTTCACTTGCTGCGGCAGTAGTTGCACGCAAAATTTGACGGTGACCGTTATGCACACCGTCAAAGTTACCTAATGCCAAAACAATCGGCTCTATACAGTTATTGCGAAATGTTTCTATTCCCTGGAACATTTCCATGTTATCACCTGACTATAAATCATATAAATCAAATAAATACTCTTATTGGTTTAATCCGCTCACTGTCTGCAGCCGC
>QLUI01000085.1 GCA_018725345.1 Bacillota bacterium
TCATCCTCAATGATGCCGTCTGTTACGATCACTCCCATAGTCCATTCTGACTTCTCAAACACATCTTCGACGATGTGCTTGATGGCCGGGAGCATCCGTGTCCCCGTGCCCATCCGGTGTTGTTTCGGGCCTGAAATACTGGCTGATGCGCATTGGGCAACATCGAACTCGCCGATATCCTCTGTGTCTGTGCCGCCGGGGTTCAAAGCCCAATAAAACATGTTGACCTTGCCACTCTTTGTTATGCCGCAAAGAATATCTCCTAACTTTCGGGCTATCATCTGCACGTAGTTGGGCTTTGTGTCAAAGACACTTTGCCCTCCAAACATCTCCCTCATTGATTTGGAGGCATCAAGGGCGAGAACCGCTCGAGAATCACCTTCCCTGACTAGGCTATCAGGATCTGGCATGAAGCAGACAACAATTTTGTGATCCTCATTTATTTTCAGTTTTGTGTTGCTAGGATCGTTAACGTCTAGAACATTCACATCCGCCAGCGGTTTTGCCGCTCGTACTTTCGGCATTTCCAACCTCCTCGTATAATATGTTTTGTTGGAAGGGATGGGAATATGAGTTATATAAACTGGCTGAGCATCGGCTTGTCTCGTTGTGTCTTATTAACGTTAATAAGCTGTGGTATTCTGCCACTATTATCGAGTCGGGCAACGATACACCAACTGCCCGGCTCACGTTCAGTTAATGGTACTTCAATCTCTCGCCCCCCACCCCGTACAATCACCACACCCTTATAGCTGGCAAAATTGGCATTGGCTTTGGCATAGATGTTAGCAACTATCAGGGCGTGTTTGATGTATTCCAATTTAGTAAAATAAATGTTCTCTTCATTGTCACCGGCAACATCGCCAATCCCAACATCTTTATCAAGGTAGATCCAGGGAGACTTATCCTTGCTGCCACGGTTGGCGAAAAATATCTGCCCTTCGCCGGTAGCGGTAGAATCACCACCCAAGAGCTTCCCCAATATCCCTTTTGATGCCGCCAGCGTGGGATCTTTTAATTGGTAAAAACAGTGGAGGTCAAGATCAACTGCAGTCTTCCATCTAAGCGTTGCCTGGAAGTCATTACCAGACAAGCTGGCCTTTTCCCCTTTCTGTTTCAGAACTACCTTGGAAGCAAGCTTGATAGCCGAAGCTCCCGGTACCACAGACTTAAACTTCTCAAAGGCCATAACATCACTGTTGTTAACAAGAGAGGTGCCCAGAAAACCACTCGTAAATTTACAAAGCACTGCTACCGAGCCTGATTGTCTGGAATCCAGGGCAACACTGTGACTATCGCCTTTGTCAGTCACCACTTCTACACGAGCATCGTAGTTGGCAAAAACTTTGTCGGAGCCAGAAGACGCAGCGGTAAAATTAAGGGCAACGATGTAAAGTTCCTCAAAATCATCCGGTTTGGTGATACGTAACTCCTCCCGATTGTCCTCCCCGACATCCCCAACACCCTCGTCGCCGGAAAGTTGCATAAAAGGAAACCGGTTAAGATCGCCCAGGGATCCACCCGCATAGTTATCTGAGTAGACACCGCCAACCCGGCCGTCTTTAGTTTTGTAAAAAGCCATCAAATCCAGATCAACAGCCGATGTCCAAACGAGTGCCACCCTCAATTGTTTAAAACCTCCAATCATGACATTGGCGCCTTTTTGCTTGAGTTCCATACTTACCTCCTTTCTTTTCAGCCTATAAAAAGATTCACCACCAGCCCTTCCGCGCATTTCGTGGCCAATTTAGCCTCGCCAGTTTTTAAGCCACTAAATGCGCGTTAGAGCCGAACAAAGCAATTGGGTTAGCCACCTACTTCAATCCGTGAAACCGAAGTCATTTACCTTCACGCGCTGGGTGTAGCTATTTGCCTCTGTGTTCACGGATCCAGGGCTTAGCCAATATTCAGCAGATTCAGTTTAAACTTTAGCTTGGGGTGAACCTTTTTAGCGTTTGTCTTGATATGTGCGAGAAGTGCTTTCTCGTTGTCGTCGTACGTTGCATCACCTTCGATACGGCCGATCAGCCAATTCGCCTCTTCCTCGTCAACAACACCTGGAGACAGTTCGTCTTCCAGCACGTGCTTGGAGATAGCCTCAACGAACAAGTCCTTCCAGGCCGGGGAGTTGTTCTTACCCGAGGTAGCATCGTTGAGGTCAAAGAGGAAATCGGCTTCAGTCCGGTCAATTCTCGCACCAGCAGCACCACCGGTACCATAGATAACCTTCTTGATTATTTTAACCTCATCGTCATCGATAATTCCGTCCTCAAGAACCGACGCCTTTAGCCCTTCCAGCACGAAAGCGTTCAGTGATTCATGGCACTTCTGAGCCGTGGCGGTGATATTTACCAGAAGTGCTAATTCTACCTCGTCAACCTTTTCGTCGGCCTTGATCTTCTCGATGAGATAGGCGGCTTCATCAGCATCTACAACGCCGGGTGACTGCACATCCTCAAGTACGTGTGCAGTTAAAGCTTCCACAAACAGTTCTTTCCAGGATGGATCATTATTGGCACCAGATACAGCATCATTCAGCTTGAACAGGAAATCAGCTTCCTGGCGATCAATGATCTTATCGGCATAAATCCGCTCTCGTATACGTTGAACTTCATTAGCATCAATAATGCCATCCTCGACGATTTCAGCTGCCAGTTTATCCAGAGTCTTGGTCATGTGGTCAGTCATAGCAATAATCTCCTTTCTTTTTACTTTTGAATGATATTCATTAGATCCTGAAGGCTTTGCAAACCTTTCAATGTTCCTGCTTTACTGGTGTTAATAAGTTTGGCGCCGATAGGGCTGGTGTTATCAATTGTGGCCAGAAGCGCAACGTTACCCATATCCCCGGTATCCAAAGTCAGGTTATGAGAGGTACCCTTATCGTCCATCACAGAGAGGGAAACATCACTGTCTTTGAATCGGGCGGGCGCGCCATCCCGGATCTTGCCATAATCCCAGCATAGAAGCCAGACATACTTCATGTCATCCAGTTTGGTAATCCGCATGGTCTCTTCATTATCGCCCCCAGTGTCACCAACCCCTTCATCTCTACTGAGCTGCATAAATGGAAAAGCATTCAAGTTGCCCAGCTCACCGAAATAAGCAAGACCCCGCTTACCATCTTTGCTCTCATACGCTGCAGCCAGATCGAAGTCAGCCGCTGTTGTCCATTTCATGGAGACCATCAGTTGTTTAAACCCACCAATATCAGCTTTGGCACCTTTTTGCTTAAGTTCCATGTTTTTCCTCCTTCTTTTTTAGTCCCAAAACTCCTAAGTCCCCAGCTCCTCATTCGCCATTAATTAACTTCTCCCTTTATTCATCACCTCCTCGTATAATATGTTTATTCAGGGATCCTGAACCTTGAGTAAATTTGACACTTTTTAGCCGTTTCCATCGGCCAAACATTCCATTTTAGTGTAATTTGTCAAGAATAATATGTCGCTATTTTTATCTTTTAAACCTACAAAATCACGCTTTTTGCCCATTTTATCCTCAAATTGCTTCTCTTGGGCCATTGCTACATACCACCTACATATATTCTCTGCCATAATGCTATTAACTATTTCTGGCTGTCTGTGTTATAATCTCGTTGGTAATTTGAAACATTTTATACTCCAATGTCAAATTTTCTACCCCTTCAGGATCCCTGAAGCGGAAGCATCACAAATAACAACACGGCGCTCTAAAACATCTCGCAGCAATTTTCTTGTTAAATCAATAGGAATAATGATCATTGAAAGCGAAATAACAAACACCCATTCATTAAAACTTAGACCTACTGTTCGTAATATCTCACCTCCAAAATACGTGAAGAAAATTTGAACCGCAAAAATAAGGGCTACAACTTTCAAAAAGCTGGTATGCTCCCACATGTGATCAAAAAGATTAAGCTTAGTGGTTCGAACATTGAGCTTGTTGAAATTATTTATAAAAACGAAGAAAGCGAAAAAGCCTGTCATGAAGGTTGCTTCACTATAAAAGAGTGCCTGGATCGGTTCATACTCTAAGAAAATCAGACTCAAAGCTATTATCACTCCACTGCTGAATAATATTGAGGATCGCATATCTTTACTAATAATGTTCTCGTCTCTTGGTATTGGTTTTTCCATCATGTATCTGACAAGGGCCGGTGCACCACCGTACGCCATCCCAGCCATAGTGTCCATAATCAGATTTATCCATAGTAGTTGAATCAGAGTCAGAGGAAAGTCACGCCCAAAAAACGGACCTAGAAACGCTATCGAAATAGCTGCCACGTTAACCGTGAGCTGAAAGACAATAAATTTTCTGATCGAATAAAAAATTGTTCTTCCATACAAAATAGCTTTCGTTATGGATGAAAAATTATCATCTAGAATAACAATATCTCCTGCTTCTTTAGCCACTTCAGTTCCGCTTCCCATGGCAAAACCAACATCTGCTCTATTTAAAGCTGCTGCATCATTTATGCCATCCCCAGTCATTCCAACTACCCTATTAAGTTCTTGGGCAATTTTAACAAGTCGGCTTTTGTCGGTAGGAAGTGCCCTGGCAACCACCCTTAGATGGGGCAATAATTCTTTTAATTCGTTGTCTGAATACTGATTAAGTTCAAGAGTCGTTAATACAACGTCTCTTGAATCCTGCAACAAACCAACTTCTCTCGCAATGGCTACAGCTGTTTCTTTTTTATCTCCGGTTATCATAACAACTTGTATACCCGCTTTGCGAGCTTGTTCGATAGCAGAAAGTGACTCTTTTCTTATTTCGTCCCGCAAACCAATAATTCCAACCAAAACCCTGGAACGTGGGGAGGAATAATCATCTATCGCTGTTCCTTCGGATATGGCTACTGCTACTACCCGCATATTGCGATCTGAAAGTTCATCAATCTTTTTTAGCAAAGTAGCCTTGCTTTCGAGCTTTGTTTTATTCCCTTCAGCGTCATAATAATAATCACAGTGTTGTAGTATGATTTCAGGGGCACCTTTGGCCAAAGTAAATTTTTTATTTCCCATGGTAACATACACGGCTGAAAACTTTCTGTTACTATCAAAGGGGATAGTTTCATGTATGACTTCTGCCGAACTTTCAGAAAGCGTTGCAGCGATAAATTCCATAAATGCCCTGTCAACACGATTACCGCCAAAGATTTTCTCCTTGCCGGTTGCTGAGACATCAAGAATACAACTCGTGTTATTCTTTAATGAGCCGATCAAAATATTCCTTAGTCTTTCCGGTATTGACTCCAGGGTTGTATAAGTTTCGGGATTTCCAGACATAAATAACGATACTCCCATTTGACCTTCGGTTATCGTGCCGGTTTTGTCACAGAAAAGAATATTTAAACTTCCTGCAGTTTCTATGCCCACTAATTTGCGCACCAAAACCTTGGCGTGTAATAGCCTTCTCATGTTTAAAGAAAGCACTATCGCAATCATCATAGGCAGACCTTCCGGAACAGCCACAACTATAATAATTATAGCGAGTGTTAAAGCGGATACGATATCTAACAGTAATATTTCCCATTGTAAAACATGGGCAATTATTTCATTGGGTACAAAATGATTATCTATGACAATCCTTTTAAATAAAAAAGCCAGAGTTATAAATATACTACCGATGTAGCCAAATTTGCTAATACTTGCGGCCAAAGATGACAATTTTACTTGTAACGGAGATTGTCTTTCTTCCGATGATAGTTCCTGAGCTAACTGCCCATACAGAGTCTTATCTCCCACAGTGTCCACCTTTATGACAGCTTCGCCACTTCCAACAACAGAACCTCTAAATATCAGATAGGGATCCATTAGATTGTCTTTTTGCTCCGGGTTATATCCATCAGGAGCAGGCGCTTTTTTAACATCATCTGCTTCGCCGGTTAATGAGGCTTGATTTACCTTTAATGTACCGGTAATAATTTTTCCATCAGCAGGAACTTTATCGCCTGGCTGTACAAGCACATAATCCCCGAGAACAATATCGCTGATAAACGTTTCCGTGATGTGCCCATTGCGAAAAACATTAGCCTTAATGCGAGCGGCTTCTTCCTGGAGTTTTTGGAATGAAGTCTCACTTTTATATTCCGACAAAGTTGCGATAGAAGCGGCAACACCAACAGCAGCGGCAACACCAACACTTGCATACCATGCTGCAAAACCCAAAATAGCCAAAATAAAGGTTATCATCAACGCAACAAGGAGAATAACGATGATGGGATCTTTAAAACTTTGTATTAACTTTTTCCAAAAGCCCTCTATCTCCACCGGAGTCAACTCATTAGAACCGTGTCGACTCCTTGAATCTTCTACTTCCTGCGAACTCAGACCACTAAAATTATATTTCATATCTCTATGCCTCCTCGTAGTTACGGCTCGATATCCCCAATACCATCTGTTTCATTACGGACTGCTTCATCTTCATAGGGTTCTGGAACGCCTTATATGTGTTAAGCTGTATCTCCTTATTGTCCCTGCTTCTCAAACGAGGACGGTCTATCAAGACCTTCTGCCTATCGTAATACACCGGGCTGAACTGGCTTCCCCACTCCCGATTTATCGGGATCCTTAGTGGGTTCTTTGCGTCTTTTCTGCCAGCTATCTTCTCACACTCCGACTCGATTACTGCCCCCACAAGCATCAGCCCTACCTCATGTGATAATCCCTCTACCGCCTCAGGTATCCCAGCCAATACATCGGCTACAGGCAGAGGAAGTTCCAGTATGACCTGCCCATCACTTATCTCCCTTATCTTTCCATTTGCCTTTTTTGCCATCTTACGGTATCTTTTACCCATAGAAGCGACCTCCTTTAGATTTTGTTTTTGGTTAAAACATTTTAACCGAGGTCGCTTCCTACTTCAACAACTAAAGGGACATGCTCCCTTTCCCTATCTGCTTAATCAGTCTAGTAAACAAATATGTTTCTTTTGCACATCTTTCACCCCCAAATGAATTAAGTAGTTTTATATTAAATAACCCACCATGGTTATCTATTTTATTCATCAGTAAATTAATAAAAAAACCGACCCAAAAGTGGTCGGTTACGCTACTGGCTCATCCAAGGCAAAGCGTCCAAATCAGCCCTGAAATCAAAGCCCCCACACCAAAAGAACCTTGCTACGGAGTTTGCCAGAAACAAACTACATTTTTTTACACAAATCGATACATAAATTACCATACACCCACGAAAATTAGTATTCTTCATTAAAAAGAAGTATTCCTGCTTCAGAATTAACTTTGTTGGGTATTTACTTGACTAACACGCATACAAGATGTAGACTTGAGGAATGAAAGAGTATCCAATGACATTTGAAGAATTCACAACGAAATTTGCGACAGAAGAACAGTGCCGGGACTACCTTTATCAGT
>QLUI01000086.1 GCA_018725345.1 Bacillota bacterium
CCAATGTTTTCGCCTACCCGTGAAGCGCACGATCTAGTAAAGCTTAAGACAGCTACCACTACTACTAATAATAATAATAATAATTTTGTTAAAAACGGATTTTCTTCCGCCACCAACATTGCTTGCCCGTTAGCGCCTACCACCTCAAACTCCTTAAACATCACAACTTAAAGACAGCCAAAGCCTACCAAATTCGACTTACCTTACAGGAGTTGTTCAGCCAACCCGACCGAGAAACGGGGGAAGTCTTTCTGAAGCGTTGGTACTTCTGGGCCACTCACTGCCGACTACAACCGGCGATCGAGGTAGCCAAAACCATTAGAAGGCACTGGGATGGAATTTTGAACTGGTTCGATAGCCAACTCACCACCGCATTTCTTGAGGGCATAAACAGCATCCTTCAGGCCGCTAAATCAAGAGCCAGAGGATACCGAACTAATCGAAACTTTATCAACATGGCTTACCTCATTGCAGGTAAGCTTGATTTTGGGTTACCCACGTGAAACAGCGAGGAACCTCTTTTTATTTTATGGGCGAGTTGTTGCAGTGTAATCAAGTGTACGAAAACAAAATTCCTATCTTTTATGCCAAAGAGCCCTGCCTGAAAACGAAAAGTTGTAGCACTTAACAAGAAAAAGGGTTTACAAATTGAGGGGGTATGATAAAATTTAAACAAAGCAGGTAACCATTGCCAAATAAAAGGCGGGAAAGGAGGTTGGTCAGTGCCAATGGCGGTTGCCTGAAAAATTTAAGGAGGTCAGAGTGATGAAAAGGATGTTAATTATAAGCTTGGTGACAGTCTTAACATTTTCTTTAATCTTTGGTGCTTCAGGTTTTGTTTCAAGTGAGACGAAGTACGCTGCTGTAAATGGCGAGGACCCGTGGGGAGAGAAGGAAGTTCTCAACTACTTGCTACAGACTGCTGATGAAAAACTACAACAAGATGTGCAACGATTACAAGTTGCTTTAGACCTTAGCAGTAAACAGATGGATGGGTTGAAAGAAGTGGCGCTTCTTGAACGGAAGAGCATAATGTCAATTGCTGGGAAAGGGCACTTACCTAGCGCTTTGGAGTTTAATGATCAGGCCAGTCAGGCGTTTGCTGGAATTGATAGAAAGGTCCAAGAGTTCCTCGGTGAAAAGTATGAAGACTTTCGCAAATGGGTCCGTGACTGGTGGCAAGAGGAGAAGAAATATCGCCAAAAATGGCTAACTGAACAACGATAGAAAGCTAAGAGTGATGTTGGTATTATGACGAGCGATCGTACAGAGAGAGAACTGGTCTTTGCAACCCAATACCATGGTTTTACTACTGTGGAGGTTGCTCTTCCCGATAGATATGTAAAGTTTGCCAACCGGGGGTGGTGGAGGGATATTCCTGAAACGTACAGGCACCACTATAGCAACCCTCCTTACACGGTAAATGTGTTCTACTCGGCGACAAACAGGAGTGTTCTTGATGTGCTAGTCAGGGAGGTGGGACCATGGAACGAAGATGACAATTATTGGAAAGCAGCTAATGCTTCTAATCCGCGTCGTCTTTTTAAGGACCTTCCCCTAGGTCAACCTCAAGCAGAAGAGGCTTTCTTTAGGAACCATAATGGCGGAAGAGATCAGTTTGGTAGGAGGGTAACTAACCCTTCCGGTGTTGATCTTACTCCCGAAGTAGCAAGACGGCTCGGTTTAGGTCATCTACAGAACGCTTGGGTATGGGTGCGTTACAGCCGCCTACCCTGAAATTAAAAGGATAACTGATGAATAATATTTTCTGCTTCCGCAATTTACTGTTCCTTTTGTGGGTGTTGACTTTCTTGTTAGGAGGATGTGTATCTCCTCAAAGATTGGAAAGCGATAAAAACTGGATTGAGGTTGCGGTGAATCAGGAGGAAGCACGCTGGTTGCAAGAACAAGTTGATAACGGACACCGTCCTGGTTTGCTTGACACAATGCAGGTGGCAAGGGAATTCGTTTACTATCATTTGGAAATGAGAGGAGAAGTAACAGAAACCGAGGTGATAAGAAAAACTCGTGAAGGTGAATATTTCCGTATAACATATGAAGAAGGCCAAATCGTAGAGTTATTTTTAGTCCAGCCTGTACGGCAAGAACCTACCGGTATCTGGATAGTGACGAGATACCGTTTGGCTAGGTGATGTGCCAGGATGTGGAGAAAAGCTATGATGGAGGCGATAGAATGAGCAAAAAAAGTTGCCATCACCCATCGAATGGGTTAACAAACGCAAAATCAGGGCAAAAGACTCAGTCAATACAGCTTGGTGGTTCAGTAAAACGCATTCCCCGAAAGCCGACGTTTTGAACTTAATCAAGAGTATCTTGTTTGCGCCTAGCGTGACTTTACTACACCAATCAGATTTACCCCTGTTTTCCTAGTGTTTTCAAGCCTTTTGCGTATAGACTAATTTAAAATGGCAATAAAACCAGGCATTGACAATATTTAAATAATAGTGTATAAACTAAATATGGCGACTATCAGAAAACAAAAAGTTAAGAAGTACACGTATTGGCAGATTGTTGAATCTAAAAGGGTTAATGGTAAACCAAGACCTGTGGTACTTATGCATTTGGGGACTGCTGAACAACTAATGTATAGACTAAAGGAGGGACCACTTAAAAAGACAGTTAGTTCACGTTCCCACGGAGCTGTTTTTCTCTTCTGGCAGATCATTCAGGAGTTGGACCTGGTCAATATTTTTAACTCACATTTCTCACCACAAGTGCGAGACGACTTAACTGTAGGCGACTCCCTCTTGCTGGCAGCCATTCACCGCGCCATCCATCCGGGCAGCAAGAGAACTTTCGCCTCCTGGGCAAGGTCAACCACCTTGCCCGAATTGGCGGGTTTTGATGCGGATAAAATTGACAGCCAGCACTTCTGGGACCAAATGGATACCGTTACCGATGCGCAACTGGAAAATGTGGAAACCGCTATTACCGAAAAAATGATTGAAAAAAGCCTTTTTTCCACCAAACTTCTTTTCTACGACTTGACCAACTTCTTTACCTGCATTGATACTGCCAATAGTAGAGCAAAACTAGCTCAAAGGGGCAGAAACAAACAAAAGCGTAACGACTTAAGGCAGTTTGGGCTTACCCAGGTAGTGACCAAAGAGTTCCTTATTCCCGTTTTTTCAGAGATATACGAGGGTAACAGGGCAGACAGGGAACTGTTTGTGCCTACACTGACCAAGCTGAGAACCAAGCTCTCTGAACTGCATCTTGATGTTGAGGAGATCACCGTTGTGTTTGATAAAGGCAGTAATGCAAAGGACAATTTTGCCGAATTGGATGACTCAGAAATACCCTACGTTGCCTCCCTAACCCCTTCATATCATGAAGACCTGTTGGAAATACCCCGTAGTGAGTACCGGATGGTGGATGTAAACAGGCAAGGAATCTTATGTTATCGTACTCATAAAGCAGTGTGGGGCAAGGAAAGAACCATTGTTATCTATCTGAGCGATAAATTACGAGAAGGGCAGTTGCGTGGTTTAAAACAAGCACTGACCAAAAAGTTAGAGCAGTTAAAGGAATTAAAAACAAAGCTTAATGCGCCAAAAGCTAGAAAAAGGAGTAAAGAGAACCTTGAACAGCAGATAAAAAGCATTATCCAGGGTGAAAAGTGCCAGTTGCTGATTAAAGTGTCTATCGAAGAAAAAGAAGATGGCCACTTTGATATTGAGTGGGAAATAGACTCCGGGGTTTATGAATGGTTGACGGAAAATTACTATGGCAAACGGCTTTTGGTCACCTGTCGGGATGAATGGCCCGAAGAGGAGATTATCGCTGCGTACTACGGACAAAACAATGTGGAACGGACCTTCAAGCATATGAAAAATCCTTATCACAATGCTGTTCACCCGCAATATTACTGGACTGACCATAAAATTAAGGTACATACTTTTATTTGCCTGATAGGCCTTCTGCTTTCACAGATCCTGTGGAAGAAAGCGCGTGAAGCCGGCTACAGCATGAGTTTGGAGAACTTAATAGACAAGTTAGAAGAAGTACGCCAGGCAGAAATTATTACGGTAAACAGCCTTAAAAGCAAGCCTGTCCGGGAAATACAGTTAGAGGAAATGGATCCAAAGCTGCAAGAATTATATAATGTGCTGGTTAAATGATTTTTAGTGTATACATTGCATGAGCCTGGAAATGCCCATTTTGACTGGGATTGAGCCTATTTTTTACAATGGGCGTAGTAAAGTCACGCTAGTGTCAATATGGCTATTCGGGTGCAAGCGTTTTCGCAATTACGTCGACCGGCGCCACTTCAGCAGATGGTTGGTCAAAAACCAGGTGACGCAGCCCGCCAGCAGGTAGCAAAGACTTAAGACTAGAGGCCCCGGATTGTGAATGCCGGCCAAAGCGGTCAGCAGCGGGCCGCCCAGCAGCGCGAAGCAGACCACTACCCCAAGCTTGAAGATGCCTTCCAGTCGTTCAAACACCAAGACCTCCCCGTTGTTTTCCAGCGGGTTTTTGGTGAACAGGAAACGGGCCAGGGCGTAAGCGCCGGCGGACAGGACGACCAGTGCGCCGTAAAGGTAAACAGGGTTATACTTGCCGAACATACTGAAATCCATGATCCAAGCGGGGACCGTTGCCAGAAGCGCGATATCGGAGAAGATGTTGCGCCACATCCAGTAGGAGTGAGCGTAAAACCACGGATAATGCCAGGAGATCCAGAAGTTGAAGTTAGTCTCCAGCAATAGGTACAGTCCCGCCGGAAAGAAGAGGAAGATCATGGCCAGGATGCCGCTCCCCCAAGCTGTGCCGCTGACGGTGGCGATCAACACGGTGAAGCAGAAGATGAACGTCAGGACCAAGAAGCTGCGCAGCGCCCAGCCCCAGATGTCCGGCGTGCCGAACGGGAACGGAATGCCGGCGTTGGCCCAGACAATCAGGGTCATCAATAGGGCGTTTGCCGCCAGGGTAATCAGGATCTGCACCAGGCCCACCGCCACTTTGCTAAACAGGATGTCCTGCCGGGAATAGGGCATGGCCAATAAAAGCCCCAGGGTTTCCCGGTCGCGCTCCTGACCCAGGCTCACAGTAGCCAATGCGATCGTGAACAAAAGCAAGGGGATCCCTACCCAAGGCTCGGACACCAGGCGATTTTCGAAGTGCAAGAATCCGGGCCAGGGGCCGATGAAACCCGGCCACCCGCTGGCAATGTAGTCTGTAATGGCAAACAACAGGCTGAAGGTAGTCGCGTAGGTGACGAACAAGAAAAACGGGACGAAAATGGACCAGCTTATCTTCCAGTCCTTCCAAAGCAGGGTTTTATGGGGCCAGTATTTGTTTAATGGCATAGCCTTCGCCTCCCATCCGGTGAATAAAAATTTCTTCCAGGGATATGTCCGCCAAGTCCAGGAACAGGGGCTTAAATGTCCGCAGCTCGGCCGTAAGCTCGTCGAGGCCGTCCTGCACGGTGATGCTGTAAACCCGGCCTGATTGCTCGACATTAAGAATACCATCTCTTTGCAGAACTCCTGCGGGAAGGGGGTTAGCAAAGGCCGCCTGGATCTTGCGCACCTTTTGCTTCAAGTCTTCCAGGCTTTCTAAGCCCAAAAGCCGGCCCTGGTGGAGGATGGCCAGGTGGTCACAGATGCGTTCCAGCTCATGCAGGTTGTGGGTGGAGATGAAAACAGTGGTGCCGTTTTCGGCCACTTCGTCCATCAGGATGGTTAAAAACTGCCGCCTGAGCACCGGGTCCAGGCCGGCGGTGGGTTCGTCCAGGACTAAGAGGGCCGGTCTAAAGGCCAGGTTCAGGATAATCGCTAACTGGGTGCGCATGCCCTTGGACAGGTTCTTGACCTTGGCGTTTTCCGGCAGGTCAAACACCCGGCAGAGTTCCTGGAAACGTTCCGGACTCCATGTTTCATAGGACTCCCGGTACAGCCGGAACATGTCCTCTACCTTAAAACCGGGGTAGTAGCGCTGGTAATCGGCCAGGTAACCGATCCTTGCTTTTAACCGGTGATCTTGGTGCACAAGTCTTCCGTCAATGGAGACAAAGCCCCGGGTGGGCAGCAAAAGGCCCATGATGATTTTAATCAGCGTGGTCTTGCCGGCGCCGTTTGGCCCTACCAGGCCGAAGATGCTGCCCGGAGATACCTCTAAACTGATGTTCTCCAAGGCTGTTTTTTCTCTAAAGGTTTTCGTCAGTTCGTGAACGACAATCTTCACCGTGTCCCCTCCCCTATGCCAAGCTCATGCAAAAGTCGTTCTACCAGCGTAAAAATCCGCTCCTGGCTGAATCCCAAATAATGGGCCTCAACCAGGATATGGCGCAGGTTTTCCGTAAACGCGTTGATCTTTTCCTCATCCTCCTTCACCCGGTAATCCAGGCACACGAAGGTGCCCTTGCCCCGCAGGGTTTCGATCACCTTTTGCCGCTCCAGCTCCTGGTAGGATCTCTGGATAGTGTTGGGGTTAATCGCCAACCGTCCGGCCAGCTCCCGGACTGAAGGCAGCCTGTCACCGGGACTAAGTACGCCCCGGAGGATAGCCGCCTTAACTTCCCGCACCAATTGCTGGTAAATGGGAGTGCTGCTGCGTTGGTCGATCTGGAACAAAATCCTTCACCTGCCTCGCGCTGCGCTATAAGTGTACTATTACTATTAATACATTTATAGCATTATCCAGGGCCTTGTGTCAAGCAGAATTTATATGGTTCCTCGCTGGTTCACGTGGGTAACCCAAAATCAAGCTTACCAGCAATGAGGTAAGCCATGTTGATAAAGTTCCGATTAGTTCGGTATCCTCTGGCTCTTGATTTAGCGGCCTGAAGGGGGGCTGTTTATGCCCTCAAGAAATCCGGTGGTGAGCTTTGCTATCGAACCGGTTCAAAATTCCATCCCAGTGCCTTCTAATGGTTTTGACTGCCTCGATCACCGGTTGTAGTCGGCAGTGAGTGGCCCAGAAGTACCAACGCTTCAGAAAGACTTCCCCCGTTTCTCAGGTAGGTTGGCTGAACAACTCCTGTAAGGTAAGTCGAATTTGGTAGGCTTTGGCTGTCTTTAAGTTGTGATGTTTTAGAGTGTCTAGTTGTTGGTGTTGTCGAGTGGTTAAGTTGCCAGGGTTTTTGAGCCAAAGATACCGCGTCTTCCTAAGCAGGCCTGTCTCTTTAGGCTCTTGCCGCCGGATCTCGTCCACTGCTTCGATTACGATCTTCATAATATGGAAGCGATCAAAGGTGATCTCGTCTTGCGGAAGATGCTTTTTCATCCCGGCAATAAAGGCCGGGGACATATCACAACACACCTCACTGATAGCTTCGGGGTCACCGTTATGG
>QLUI01000087.1 GCA_018725345.1 Bacillota bacterium
TGCCCTCGCCGTCCTCGAAGGCCAGGGTATTCTGGTGGCGCTCAAGTTTTCCGCTGGAGAAGATGTAGATTGGTTGTTTCATGGCGGGTCAATATCTATTATCCCCAGCAGAACTCGGCGTAGGCGCAATTGCGACAGAATGAAGTCTTTGCCGGGGCAGGAGGTTTTTCAAGATTTATGATTCTCTCTATATTGTCCATGGCCTCTAACAGGTTGCTCTCCAGTTCATCGGTGAGTTCAACAGGAAATCGTTTTCGTTCTTTCGGCACAAGGAGTTCCCCCCTGGCCTCGATGCCCATCTGTCTGAGTCTCCACAGGTAATAGACGAGCTGCATAGTGGCCGATTCGGTGGAATGAGAGGATTTTTTGATCTCAGCAACGACCAACTGCCCGTCGCGCTTCCGCAGGAGATCGATCTTCATTCCCGGGGCGGTGAATTCCTTCTTCTCCCTGGAGTAGGACTCTTCCTGGATGAGCCGTCCCAGTTCAAGGAAGGGGTTCTCGGTCTCGGGATTCAGCTCATGAGCCATCAGCCAGACCTCGCGTCGGCAGATATGATAATACCAGACCAGGGTGCCGGTGATTCTCTCCATTACCCTAAACACCTTAATCTATTCATTACAGATGCCTGACAAGAATATATTATGGCAAAAAACTGAGAGATCTTTTTCACCACAATAATGGATCAACATCTTCATCCAGTAGTATGCCGCGCCCCGATGCGTAAAAACCATCGCACAATACCCAGTGGCCGAAGACCTCTCTAGCAACGGATTGCGGTCTAAATCCGTATTTCGCATATACATCAACAGAGATTCTTGCTATCCTTCCGGCAAGCGCCCTCCAAGCCTCTCGTCTCTTCCAGCGGTCAGCTATGCTGCTTGCTTTTTCCATCTCTTCTTCCAGTCCTGGATCCTGCTCTAGGACTAAAAAGTTATATTGTTCTCGTTCTTTTCCCCTAAGCAACTCACTCACAGGATCATCTTCCTCCCATCTTGCAAATCTCTCAAGGTGCTTAATCCCTGTATCTTTCCTGACTGATAATGACTCAAAATAACGGTTTGCTAACGGCAATATGTTCTTTTCTTCTATGCTTATTGTATACTCTATTAGCTGGCGGGTAACCTGCAAATGAACATCATCATAAATCATATCTGAATATCTTCTTCCATTGGCATCTACCAAGTCTACGACTTCAACAGTGGCAGGTTTGGGTATGTCGCCATTACGGTTACAACGACCTGCAATCTGAATCAGACTGTCAAGCGGTGCAAAGTCTCGAATGACAAAGTCCATATCAATATCAACTCCGGCCTCTATACACTGGGTTGAAACCACGATGCAAGGGTTATCTTTCTTGATAATTTCTATCGCTTTCAGTCTATCCTTTGGCGTTACATCTGCACTTAGGAAAAACAGCGGAATATGAGAAAAATCTTTGGGCCAATCTTTCGCTAAAGTATCTCTCACGAGGCGCGCGCTCTTGCGTGTATTCAGTGTTATAAGTACCCGTTTATTTTGGTGCAACCAGGAGTCTCGGAGATTTTTCACCTCATCGCAGAAATCGCTTATATTAAGTTTTTCCCGCAACCTGAATTGCAGGATGTAACGGTTAAACTTCTCAAAATAGGAATCGCAATCTACAAGGGGCTTTGCATCTGGTATTATTGCTGGAAGTGTAGCAGACATCAGTAGAACACTGGAGCTACCCATTGCCACTAAGGACTTTAATATTTCTTCCAACGGTTTCCAAAGCTTGCAGGGAAGGGATTGAACCTCATCCATCACAATCAAAGCATCGCACAAGTTATGAAATCTCATTTGATATCTTGCCCGGGGCTCCATAAGACTCATTAAAAATTGATCGTAGGTGGTAATAATCAATTCCGTGCGCCAGGTATCAATAAAAAAATATTCGGCGTCTTCCTCCAATCCTCGCTTGTATTTCCGGTCAGCCAAAGAGTGGCTGGTCAAAAACCAGGAGCCATCAGCCTCTTCCCCACCAGTCGCTAAAAGGGCTTCATACTCCTTTGTTGTCTGGTCAATTATCGAGAGGAATGGCAGAACAATAATGGCCTTTGGGGTTATTCCTGAAATCTCGCCAAATTTTTCTCGCAATTCCAAAAGCCATGTAGCTGAAAGCAGTGTTTTCCCGCTGCCAGTGGGTGCGGTCAGGCTGAAGATGCCAGGTTCTTCAATTTTATCAATTTTTTGAGCAACCTCAGTTCTTATGGATTGTCGGATTTTATTAACAGAAGAGCTTTTTTGTTGGCCAATTCTTTGATCAATCCAGTTGGGCATCCAGTGCCTGCGTTTCCGGTGTAAATATACTTCAGGCTCTTTAACTGCAAGAAATGCTTTGTCAGCTTCAAGCAAAAGAGAGAAAAGGAGTTGTGTTTTTAGTCTAAAGGCAACAGCATCCGGAATTGATAGGTTGTTAAATGTGGGGAAAACTAAGTCATCAAGATGGCGTTGTGCCTCTGCCCAGGGGCGTTTCGTAAGGTCCAATCTCGAAATATCAATACCACAGTGTTCACTCAGGGCTTCGATTTGTAAAGTCTCAATCTGGCGTTTCAGGATTTTTGGAATTGTTCCACTCCCTATCTCGCGCATTCTCTCTAATGACGGCATACCTTTGTGGTGCCCGAAAACAACGGCAGATACCATCATTGCATCCATGACATCCCAACCCTCTTCTTTAGCTTTGAGAAGGCTAAGAAGCGTGGATAATGGTGTGTGTGATTTATCCATTGGGTCATCAGTATAGGCCAATGGATTTTTGATATACTTCTGAAATGCGGCGGTTACCTTGCCGATATCATGGAATAGAATGATCTTCTGGGTTAGCGCTCTAGTCTTGGAAGAGATTACATCCTTGGAATGCCAATTATACAGTCCGTCCATGGCTGATGACACTTGAGCGATATGCTCAAAGAGTTGCAACTCCGGATGGGATTTCAAATCAGTCATAAGAACATCGCTATTCTATCGCCAACTCTATATGCCTGATCTGTGATTACCGGGATTGCCTTTGCTTCACGTTCTGCGAGGTAGTTAGCGTGGTAGAAAACACGATCGGAAGTTATCGATTGAGGCATTCGGAGTAGATGAATTGCTAATTCCCGTTGAAAGGCTTGCTTCATATCAATCTCTCCCAAATCTTGCGGAAAAACAGATATGACATCGTAAATTCCTTTTGGGAGCGGGGAACCCTCTTCTGAGCCCAGATATTCAATGTCTGCCATCATCTCAGACAAGCCAAGATATGGTGTAAAGTGCCAGCGCCTTTCTCTCAGCCTAAGTTCCAGGTTGCTATGATACTGCTCAGGGATAGAAACCCACACTGTATAAAGTGGTTCAAACAGCCATTCCTGAAGTATCAATGTTGCTTTTTCTGGTTTTGTATCTCTGTCCGGCTTATCCGTCTTCTTTATGATACGCGGCAATGGGGCAGGCGGATCTTTCCGCAGCTTCGCCCTATGCCAGTGGGTCTTGGGAAGTTTCCCTGAAGCTGCAATTTTGGCTGGCTCCAGAACCTGCTGGGTTTCATCCTTTGGTATTCCCAGAATGGCACCTAGAATACCCAATATCACGGTTCTTGGGGGGACTGGATAGCTCAGGGCACTCGCCGATGCCTCTGCACGCAAAAAATGGGCAAAGCGGCCCTTCAGCCGAAAGTTTATCAGTTGCACCGGTTACTCCTCTGATGTTGTTTTTTCAATATCACCTTTGCGGGGTAAGTTTTCGATGTCAACCATTTCCCAGTCAGACGGTAAATCTTCTGTAAACTGAATGTCTGGGGATTTAGCATAACGCACTGTTTCTATCCTACTCTTTTGTCCTTTCAATCGTTTAATCAGCAATGACAGGTCTAACTCATAGTCTTCAGGCGATGCCCATTCCTTTTCCTTCTTGTCATTGGTTGCAACCATTTTCACATAGTCGTGCAGACGTCCGAACTGGAATTCTTCTCCTTGCTTATACCCAATATCGATCAACAGATGCGGGATCTGGCCTACCTTTGTCCGTGTATTTCCGCAGGACCTTACCCCGTGCCACATGGCTTTAAGCAAATATTCATGGTCGTCCTCTGACATCTTCGAGATTTCGGCAGAGTGTTCGTTGGCCACACCAGAAAAACCAATCAGAGCATAGCGAAGACCAAAATAAGTGGTAAATGTTCCAGCAGTGACTCTCTCTCCGGTAGGTTTTACTTGAGCGCTAGCAAAGATGGATGTTCCATGAATGTCTACTTCTTCTGCCTTGTGCAAGACCTCTCCCATGTTGAGCTGGACAGCTCCAGTCATTGTCTTTGGTATTGGCTTCCAGTCAGCCGTACGGCTGCTTTCACCCTTTACCTCTTCAGCCTTAAATGCAAAGGAGCTGCCAAATAGCCTTGCATCAATAAAGGCATCCAAAAGTATTTTGACTAATTCCTCGCCGTTTGCCTCCTTCTGGTTATGCTTCTGCAGATAATCCACAACCCTGCCGGTCAAATTTGTTGTCCTGCCTTCAATGTTATCGACCAGAATATCTTCTCCTCTAGCCTTCATAAAATCACGCGCAAAGCGTTTTAGTCTGACATCCGTTACGTAGTGTGTGCCATCTGGCAGCACACGCGGTCTGTTCTCGTCTGGGTCACCATTTGGGTTACCCATCTTGATGTCATAGAGAAACAGAAATTCATGCCTGCTTGATAGGTATTTCTGTCCGTTGGACAAGGTTTCTTTAGTCATTATCCCCCTCCTTTTTAGGTAGAATTGTTGTGGTCATCGACTGCCCTAACAATAGGTAATAGTTGGTTGGCGTTTCCTCTAACTCAATATTATCACCCAAACGACAGCCAAGATTTCCAATCTCATTAATGAGTTCCCTTACATCTGCGCTTTTCTCAGTCTCATAAGCTAGGAGTTTTTCTCGAGTTTTGATGTACAACTCAGGCAAATCCCTTCCTTTAAGCGTCAGTCGTTTCAGCCAGGTAAGGGCATTTGCACCCACATTAACGCCCTTTGCACCTTGTACCTGAAGTACCTTCCCATAAAGTACCCCCAGTAAGAATGCGAAGGCCTTTTGTGGCGAGTTTATCCCGCTCTCCTGTCCAAAATACGGTTTTAGTTTCTCCATTTTTGGCTCATAAAGATTCTCTCCCATATCCATCACCTCCAATCTTTTAAAGTAGTAAATCCACCAACACAGATGCCTTATCCAACCAGCGCATGTTAGATAGTGTTCCCCTGTCTTTGTGTTTTTGCCTTCATAAAGAAGATTGTTTTCGCCTCCTTTCCCCTTTTCAATAGCCTCCAGCCAATACCACCGGGCAGTAGTTACAATCTCTTCCCAGAAACGAGATTCATGAATTCTTTCCTTATGATACACAGAGGCGGCAATATTTCTCTTTAACTGTTTGAGTTGTATACTTGCATTAGCATCTTTTGCCTTTTTACCGTCTGGCCGATGGAACAAAGCTCTTAGCCCATTGAGAGATAGATCAGGGCTAAAGTTATCTTTTTTGCTCCGCAGGAATGTGTCTGGGAAGAGGGGATGCTTCCAATTCCGTGATTCCTCATTGATCTTTGAGAGTTGTACTAATCGAGTCGGGGGCACATTGGTTATCATGCCAGACACATCTTCTATTTCTTGCCCAACATTTGCCCAGAGGAAGGTAAGATTTAATATTCCCTTTTCGTCTTTGAGAGCATGCAAAAGACTTTCCTCGGCTGCTTCTACATCAGAAGATGTGGTTTTAACGAAGTCTTTTACCTTTCTCCAGATTTCCTGTCGAGCATGATAGTCTACAGTAGCAAATGGAATTACAAGAGCGCTGTCTCCTGCAATAGAGGTTATATAAAGATTCCTCTTTTTTGAATCTCTTTTTAGTACATGAAATTTATAGATGTATAAGAGGTCAGCACAGGCATTACAAAGTGGATATCTTTTCCATGCCTGCGTTATATCGATCCCAGCAAATGCGCCCACACGGTCGACATTACTTAGGTTTATTCCTGCTCCCTTCAGAGCATTTGGGAAAATCGTAACTCCTGATACACCGCATAATGGGCAAGTTTGATTTTCTTTAGCCGGTGCATCTTTGGTGATATATTTTGCCCCAGCAAGTTTCTCCCTCATCAAATACTTACAATATGCCACACATTGTCCTGGTAATTCATTATTCTTATTCCTGACAGTAAAGAGCAGATTTTGTTTTCTCTTTCTAAGCTTATCAACTGCAGCCACAAGGAGATTCTTGTAACCCTTGATTATAGAATTATCAGGTAACTTAACTTGCGGATAATTTAGCAAGTCCATAATTTCGCGAAAATAGGGAGACCATAATTTATTGGAACCTGCAATCTCTTCCCAAGATTTCATCGTGTTCTCAAGAGTTAAGACTTTTGGACTATCTTTAGATACCTTTATAATCGGACCTATTTGTGAACTTCTACCACCAGTTGGTTTTATAAACGGTAACCATTTTGCCTTTTCTTCAGTCATATCCTCAGGAACCAAACGGACAGTATCTCCTTCTACATCTTTCTCAAGGATATAAATCTTTTCAATCCCCTCTACGCTTTCCACCAAAAAAAGAAAGAGATTTTCAGAATGGGACGTACGCAATTCGTGATACCACTCCTCTAAATTTTTAGGCGGGTTATTTTTATCTCCTAGTACCCCAAAAAGATAATCCAATGCCAGAGTTCGCATTGCATTAATCATAATTCTGTTCTCCGTAAATATTATATCTCATTGATAAACTTTTGCAAACCAATCGCTCTCCGGCTCCTCCACTCCGCGGAGCAATCCTCTGCCGATCTGCCGTATTCCCTGAATCATCGCTACTCTCCTTCAGGATCGCCAGGAGCCGAGGGGCTTGCCAGCCCTTGCGCGTCCTCTTAAATCCTGCCTCCTTCAAGATGGAGTCCAGAGTTCCCATCTTCTCCGTTTCTGCCAGGAACAGCCGCACCGCCACCCTCAGATTGATTCGCGCTTCCTCTACTGTATCCCCACAACTCGATACATCTAGTTCGGGGCAGTAGGAGACAAAAACTTTCCCTTCCTGCCAGACCAGTCCGTCGACTTCCAGCATGTTTATCATCCGAGCATCACCCCCTGCTGTCTCATTCTAAATGATTGCTATCTCCCTTCCGCATCAGCCACCCGCTCTCTGTCTTTTGCAGCCCGTAGCGCCATTCTGCCTGATTGAAGGCTTCTTCCAGGAGTTGGACATAATCCTCCTCTCCCCCCAGCATCCA
>QLUI01000088.1 GCA_018725345.1 Bacillota bacterium
TTGAATGAGATGATTTCCTATGCAATAAAATATACAAACCGCGGCCTGAGGCAGCGGTTTTTTTGAGAGGTGGAGGTTTGTATGTTAGAAGAGACCATTGTTGCTGTTGCCACTCCTCCTGGAGAAGGCGGTATCGGTATCGTCCGGATCAGCGGCTCTACAGCTTACTTCATCGGGCTGTCTCTTTTTCGCTTTAGCCGGCAGGTGGTTAAACCTAAATCACATCGGCTCTATTATGGCCATGTAGTTAATCCTGCTGACGGGTGCGCAGTTGATGAGGCGCTAATTGCTTTTATGCGAGCACCGCATACTTATACACGGGAGGATGTGGTAGAAATTAACTGCCACGGTGGAATTATGCCGCTCGCTAAGACTTTGGAATTGGTTTTAGCCGCAGGAGCACATCTGGCACAGCCTGGCGAATTTACAAAGCGGGCTTTTCTCAATGGCCGGATTGATTTGGCGCAGGCAGAAGCCGTTATTCAGATTATCCGAGCCAAAACAGAGCAAGCTATGGAGCTGAGTTTGGCACAGCTACAGGGCCGCCTTTCAAAACAAGTTAAAGTAGTCCGTCAGCCGCTTTTAAAGCTGCTGTCCCATCTGGAGGCAGCGATGGACTTTCCGGAACATCATGATGTTGAGGATTTGACTCTGGCGGAACTACGCGGCGCGACAACAAGAGCTTTGGCAGAAACAGAAGCATTATTACAGACGGCTGATCAAGGCCGGATTATGCGGGAAGGAGTCCGCACCGCCATCATCGGTAGACCGAATGTGGGCAAAAGCTCACTTTTAAATGCATTACTGCGGGAACAACGTGCTATCGTAACTGCCGTTCCTGGCACTACCCGTGATATTTTGGAGGAAAGCATCAATTTAGGCGGAGTGGCGTTGACTATGGTGGATACCGCAGGTATTAGAGAAACCGCGGATGAGGCAGAAAAAATCGGGGTGGAACGTGCAAAAAGGGCATTAAGGAATGCAGATTTGATTTTATATGTGCTTGATTTGTCTGTGGAAGTTGACACGGAAGATAGAGAAATTTTAAAATCAATACAAGAGAAACCCTGTATTCTTATCGGAAACAAAATAGATTTGATAACCGATGGCCTTGCTTCTGCGAGTGAAATTGCTAGCGAGCTGCCGCCGCTTCCCTTCGTGCCGATGTCGCTCTTAGAAGGGCAGGGGTTGGAGCTGTTGGAGCAGACCATTATTTCGCTGATTTTTCAGGGGTCTGTGAAGGTTCCTCAGTCTGCCATGGTGACAACTGCGCGGCATAAGGATGCGCTTAAGCGAACCAGCCTAGCACTAGAGGAACTATTGGCGGCCTTGGCGGCAGGATGCGCCCCAGATTTGCTCGCTATCGACTTGTATGCCGCCGTGGAAGCTCTGGGGGAAATTACCGGAGAGACGGTGGCTGCCGATTTAGCTGAAGAAATATTTCGTAATTTTTGTATCGGTAAATAATTTAGTCTGGAGTGAAAGTTGATGATTTATTTGGGTGGAGAATATGACATTATTGTCATTGGAGCAGGCCATGCCGGCTGTGAAGCAGCTTTAGCTGCGGCCCGAATGGGTTGCAATACATTGCTTTTGACTATCAATTTGGATGCCGTAGCTCTTATGCCATGCAACCCAGCTATTGGCGGGCCTGCCAAGGGACACTTAGTTCGAGAAGTAGACGCTTTGGGCGGCCAAATGGGTAGAACGATCGATCAAACGAAAATTCAGATACGCATGCTAAATACTGCTAAAGGACCTGCGGTCTATGCGCTGCGGGCACAAGCCGATAAGTGGCTCTATCAGCAAACTATGCGCCTAGTATTGGAGGAAACAGCCAATTTGCACTTGCAGCAAGCAATGGTCGAGAGCGTACAAGTAAGAGGAGGCCGGGTTTGCGGTGTGGTTACACAAAATGGCGCTTCCTACCAGGCTGGGGCAGTGGTTTTGACGGCAGGCACTTATTTGCGTGGCAGCATAATTCTAGGGAATTTGCAGTATTCCGGAGGGCCAAACGGTCAGCAGGCGAGCAACAAATTATCTGCTAATCTGCAGCAGTTGGGGCTGGAGTTGTTGCGGTTTAAAACAGGGACACCACCGCGCGTTCACAGAGATACTATTGATTTTTCCCGGACAAGTATTCAGCCAGGCGATGAGGAGGCGCACTTTTTTTCTTTTACAGAAACAGTTGCAAAAACAGAGCAGCTCCCTTGTTGGCTGACTCATACTACGGCAGAGACACACGCTATAATCAAGCAAAATCTCCACCGTTCTCCGCTTTATGGCGGTGAGATCAAAGGTATCGGGCCTCGCTATTGTCCTTCAATCGAAGATAAGGTGGTTCGCTTTAGCCAGCGTTCTTCACATCAGGTTTTTCTAGAACCTGAAGGACGGAATACCGCCGAATATTATGTCCAGGGCATGTCCACTAGCCTTCCCGAAGATGTCCAGCTAAAGATGCTACGTACAATCCCGGGGTTAGAACGGGTGAAGATGATGAGACCAGGCTATGCAATTGAATATGATTGCCTCAGTCCATTACAGCTTAGTCCTACCCTTGAAGTAAAGGAAGTGGACGGACTCTTTAGCGCAGGGCAGATTAACGGTTCTTCTGGCTATGAGGAGGCGGCTGCGCAGGGAATTGTGGCCGGCATCAATGCTGCTTTGCTTGTTTCTGGCAGGGAACCATTGATGCTCGACCGCTCGGAGGCATATATCGGCGTATTGATAGATGACCTGGTGACAAAGGGAACACTGGAACCATATCGGATCATGACTTCAAGAGCTGAATACCGCTTGCTTTTGCGGCAGGACAATGCAGATTTGCGGCTTACTCCTTTGGGTTACAGCGTTGGCCTGATTTCGCCGGAGCTTTACCTTAAATTTGAGCAAAAATATCAAGCGGTAGAGCGGGAAAAAAAGCGGTTAACTAAAGTTAATATCTCCGGTAATCACCAGATAAACACTATTTTAGCCTCCTTGGATAGTAGCCCGTTGAGTGGCTCTGTATGGGCAAGTCAGCTTTTAAAGCGGCCGGAAATAACTTATGAAAAACTACTGTTGTTGTTACAAGAAACTTGCCAATTGTCTCGGGAAGTAGCGGAGCAAGTGGAGATCCAGCTAAAATATGAAGGGTATATAGTAAAACAGCAACAACAGATTGACAGATACAGGAAGATGGAAAATAAACTGTTACCTAACGATGGATCCTATAGCAAACTGGAGGCTCTTTCCCGTGAAGCCGCAGAAAAGTTGTTTAAAATAAGGCCGCGCTCCTTAGGCCAAGCAAGCCGCATCTCAGGCGTATCCCCGGCAGATATTGCCGTATTGCTTGTCTGGCTTGAGCAGCGGCGCCGTAAAGAAGAGATGAAGCATGGGGAATAAGCTGGCTGAATATTTTTCCGTCAGAGGTATTGCTTTGCCTGTTGCAGCAGTCCCTGTCTTTGATCGCTACTATGAACTTTTAATTAGCGCCAATGAAAAGATCAATTTGACAGGCATAACTGAGCTGCAGGAAGTTTTTATTAAGCATTTTTTTGATTCCTTAGAGCTGCTAGCTTGGCGAAAGAAGTTGACCGGACTTCTCCTTGATGTAGGTAGTGGCGCTGGATTTCCTGGATTGCCGTTGAAAATTGTCTGTCCGGAAATTTCTTTGACGCTTCTGGATTCATCCCTTAAACGGGTGGCTTTTTTACAGGAAGTCGCTCGAGAGCTAGGTCTTCGGCAGGTAACAGCTTTACACGGGCGGGCCGAAGATTTCGGTCGCAATCAAGCTTACCGTGAGCGATTTCCGTTGGTTGTTTCCCGGGCTGTAGCAAGACTAAGCGTATTGTGTGAGCTTTGCTTACCCTTTGTGGAGCCAGGCGGATACTTTGTCGCCTACAAAGGTCCAGACGGCGACGCGGAGTTGGCTGCGGCAGAGGCAGCTCTAATAGAGCTAGGTGGTCGGGAGGAGCCTGCTTGGCGCTATGCTCTCCCCCTAAACATGGGTCAGCGTCAGCTGATCCTGATCAAAAAAGAAAGGACGACTCCGGCCAAATATCCGCGCAAGGCTGGGATTCCTGAGAAAAGACCTCTTTGAAAGTGAACTCGTTTCAGCAAAGCTGAAACGAGTTCACTTTTCGACAACGTTTGCCGTCAGCTAACAAAAAAATCTCTTTGTGGCAGGAGACGGTAGCAAGTGCGCGAATACTTTAGTGTATTGCACAGAAACGGGGTGGAAAAATGGCTCGTGTTATTGCGGTGACAAATCAAAAAGGAGGCGTTGGCAAGACGACCACCTCCGTCAACCTAAGCGCCTGTTTGGCTGCGGAGGATAAATCGGTCCTCCTTTTAGATATTGACCCGCAGGGAAATGCTACAAGCG
The DNA here is from genome assembly GCA_018725345.1 of Bacillota bacterium. GTDB lineage: Bacteria > Bacillota > Dethiobacteria > Dethiobacterales > Dethiobacteraceae > GPS1B09. Next base: position 4,367 of record QLUI01000088.1, read on the forward strand.
GAATCGGGCTGGAGAAAAAAAATATCAAGATGTGCATTTATGATGCGCTGATCAATGACATTCCTCTCAAAAAAGTTATTCTGAAGCCACCGCTAGAGAGGGTGGAGGTGGTGCCAGCTACAATTCAACTGGCAGGAGCTGAAATTGAACTGGTTCCTACTATGTCGCGCGAGGTGCGGCTGCGTCGGGTTTTAGAGGAGATGAGGGGGAATTATGATTATGTAATCATTGACTGCCCGCCTTCGCTTGGGCTGTTAACTATTAACGCGCTCACTGCGGCAGACAGCGTTTTAGTGCCCATCCAGTGTGAGTATTATGCACTAGAGGGCCTTGGTCAATTAACAAACACGGTTAAGCTGGTGCAAAAACATTTAAACAGTCAGTTAGATTACGAGGGTGTTTTGCTTACTATGTATGACGCCCGGACTAATTTGGCAGCCCAGGTGGCAGAGGAAGTACATAAATATTTTGGCAGCAAAGTATTTAAAGCGGTTATTCCGCGCAATGTGCGACTTAGTGAGGCCCCGAGCCATGGGCAACCAATCATTACATATGACGAGCGCTCCAAAGGAGCGGAAATGTATATCCAGTTGGCAAAGGAAGTGATCGCTAATGGTCAGGAAACGGCTGGGTAAAGGGTTGCAGGCACTAATTCCTGAAATTGAGGACGTACCTATTGCGGAAGCGCTGGAGCTTCCGATAGAGCAAATCCAACTTAATCCGTATCAGCCACGCAAAATGTTTAACGAAGAAAAGTTGGCGGAGCTGGCTAGGTCGGTTGAGCAGCACGGAATTTTGCAGCCGCTTATAGTCCGTCCTGCGAACCAGGGCTTTGAATTGGTGGCCGGGGAGAGACGATTGCGAGCAGCAGGAATTGCCGGGTTGGAACAAGTGCCTGTGGTGGTAAAACTGCTCTCGGATCGCGAAATGATGGAGATAGCCTTGATCGAAAACCTGCAGCGGGAAGATTTGAATCCCCTGGAGGAGGCTGAAGCGTACAAGAGGCTGCTGGATGAGTATGGTTACACCCAAGAGCAGTTGGCCGAGCGGATTGGGAAAAGCCGTTCAGCGGTGGCAAATATCTTGCGGCTACTTGCTCTGCACCCTGAAGTTCGGCGCGAGGTGGTGGACGGTCGTCTTAGCGAGGGACATGCCCGGGCGATTCTCGCTCTCTCCTTGGAAAAACAGGCTGATACAGCCAGAAAAGTAATTGAACTGGGGCTGTCCGTCCGGGAAACAGAACGGCTGACGAGCCAGTTGCCGAAAGCAAGAAGCGAGCTGGAGAAAAAGCCAGACAAAGATAGCTATCTTGCTGATTTGGAAGACCGGTTGCGACAGGTATGTGGCACAGCTGTACATGTAAAAATGATTGGTAAAAGTGGAGGAAGGCTGGAAATCCAGTTTCATGATTTAGGCGAGCTGGAAAGGCTCTGTGAGTTGTTGTTTTGATATTGTTTCACGTGAAACAGTGAGCAATATTGTTTCACGTGAAACAATATTTTGCCAAAGAGGTGTAGTAATGGATGTGTCATGGAGTTACGCGCTCCTGGGAACGGCGGTGAATGGAGCCGCCATTGTGGTTGGGGGCGTGCTTGGTGTTTTGTTAGGCAAGCACATTCCTGAGCGCATAAAGCAGCGGGTGCTTCAAGGGGTAGCCTTGTCAGTGCTATTAATTGGAATCAAAATGGCACTGGAGACGCAAAACTTGCTTGTGGTAGTATTTAGCATAGTAATTGGCGGAATTGTGGGCGAGCTGCTGGGGATTGATGCTTGGCTGAGAAGAATAGGGGAATGGTTGGAGTTACAGGCATCACAGAGCGGGGCGGGTGTGGCTAATGCCTTTGTTTTTGCCACGCTCCTTTATGGCGTTGGCTCAATGGCGGTGATGGGAGCTTTGGAAAGCGGTCTGTTAGGGCGGCACCAGATTCTTTATGTTAAAGCCATCTTGGACGGTACCACCAGTGTGGCATTGGCCGCCTCCATGGGAATAGGAGTCAGTCTTTCAGCGGTGCCGATAGTTCTTTATCAGGGGTCAATTGCTCTAGTAGCAGGTTTATTGCAACCGTTTCTGGGGGCTAACGTGGTTGGCGAGTTGTCCGGAGTTGGCGGGTTGTTGATTTTGGCTGTCGGGCTAAACATGCTGGAGCTACAGGAAATTAAGGTGGCTAATTTTTTGCCTGCTTTTGCGGTGGCGCTGATCTGGGTAGGAATCCTGCCTACGCTCATTTAAATAATGTGGTTATGGAGGTACGGTGATGGAAGAGGCTTATCTGTTTAGTTTTTTTACTGCTATCGCAGTCTTGTTAGTCATCTGTTTAGTTTTGTACTTTAAACTTACCTATCTTGTAAAGCGATATAAGGTTTTTATGTTGGGCGGCAACGGACTAAGCATGGAAGCTAGTCTCGAAAGGTTGCACGCTGAAATCAAAGCTATGGACAGAGAATTAGCGGCCAGCCGGGATCGAGTCCAAGAGTTGGCTAAGGTGTTGGACACTGCCACAAGAGGTGTTGGGGTAGTGCGTTTTAACGCTTTTCAGGAAACCGGCAGCGATTTAAGCTTTGCGGTTGCCTTTTTGGACGCTGAGAAGAACGGCGTGGTAATTAGCAGTATTTATGGCCGCGAGGAGTCACGAACATACGCAAAGCCCTTAGAAGGCGGGCAGTCTGCTTATCGCTTAGGAAGTGAAGAACAGCAAGCCATTCAAAAAGCAAGCGCGTCACTGCTGCCTTTGTCTGCTGACACAGGGAGAAAAGAAAAGAGATGAATACCACCGGCTTCGCAGAGTATGGCAGCAGCATGACGCCGACGAAAGAGCCCCTTTTCTTTATTGTAA
>QLUI01000089.1 GCA_018725345.1 Bacillota bacterium
TACGAAATTAGCAAAATTCAAGCACTTAAACCCTGCTCTGTTGTATTGATGCAGAATTGCGCTAGAGCACGTTTTCTCTGGTTTTTTGCTTGAAATTGTGGTATAAGTTTAGCAGGTAAAACATCACTGGCATAAGGGGAGAGACGGCGTGAAATATGTTGTAGTGCTTGGCGATGGGATGGCAGATTACCCGGTGGCTGAACTGGGGGGAAAAACGCCCCTACAGGCAGCAAATAAGCCACAGATGGATGCCTTAGCCAAAAAAGGAATGCTTGGGCTCGTCAAAACAATTCCTGACGGTATGGCGCCCGGCAGTGACACGGCGAATTTAGCCGTTCTGGGTTATGATCCCAGGAAATACTACAGTGGGCGTTCGCCGTTTGAGGCGGCAAGCATGGGGATAGCGCTGGCTGAAGAAGATATCACCTTCCGCTGTAATTTAGTCACACTTTCTGACGGGGAGTCATATGGTGACCGGATTATGGTGGATCATAGTGCTGATGAAATCTCCTCGGAGGAATCACGCATTCTGCTGGAAGAGGTGAGCCGTTACTTTTCTACCCGAGACATTCGCTTTTATCCCGGTGTTAGCTATAGGCACTTAATGGTTTGGCGAGGCGCGCCCTTAGATTGGCACCTTACGCCGCCTCATGATATTTTAGGCAAGACTGTGGGAGACCATCTTCCCGGCGGTTCGTTTGCCGGTATTATTACTGAGATGATGATAGAGAGCACTCTGTTTTTGCCGCGGCATCCTCAAAACGTGGTTCGAGTGGCTCGGGGTGTGCGTCCTGCCAATGCTATTTGGCTTTGGGGTGAAGGCAAAAAGGCGCAGTTAGCGTCTTTCAATCATAAATATGGCTTAAAAGCGGCCATGATCTCTGCTGTGGATCTCCTTAAAGGAATCGGCGTCTGTGCAGGGATGAATCTGATCCATGTGGCAGGTTCTACCGGCAATTTAGATACAGACTTTCGCGGAGAAGCACAAGCAGCTTTGGCAGCCTTGCAAGATGGAATAGACTTTGTCTATCTGCATATTGAGGCACCGGATGAATGCGGTCACCGCCAGGAGACGGAAAACAAAGTAAAATCGATCGAACTTATTGATAGCCTAACGGTTAAAACTCTGAAAGCCGGCCTTGATCGTCTGGGAGAACCGTATCGCATTATGGTTTTGCCAGACCATGCCACACCCCTCTCTCTGCGCACACATACCGCCGATCCGGTACCGTTTTTGATTTATGACAGTCAGCATGAGCAAAACGGAGTTTGCCGCGGGTTTGATGAACAGTCAGCCGAGGATGCCGGGTTCTTTCTGGGGGAAGGCTATCGGTTGATGGATCTGTTTTTGCGGAAAACGGAGGGGCAATGATGGCGCAGCTTATCTATCACAGTACTCGTAGTATTAATCAGGCTGTGACTGCGGCTGAAGCAATTCTGTCAGGGATTGCTGCTGACGGAGGTTTATATGTGCCGGAAAAAATCCCTGTCCTGACAACGCCCCTGCGTGAGCTTGCCCGACTCGACTACCGGGAGTTGGCTGTCACTGTGCTGCAATTGTTTCTGACGGATTTTACCGAGGCAGAATTGCGTCAGGCTGTGGCCTCTGCCTATAATAGTAGATTTGACACTGCGGAAATTGCGCCGGTAGCGGAGCATGGCGGCGTTCGCTATCTGGAGCTTTTTCACGGCCCAACCTTGGCGTTCAAAGATCTGGCTCTCGCTCTCCTACCTTATCTGATGAAAATGGCAGCCAGAAAAACCGGACTTGATAAAGAGGTGGTTATTCTTACTGCCACATCAGGGGACACCGGAAAAGCAGCGCTGGAGGCGTTTGCCGGAGTAGAGGGGATAAGGATCATTGTTTTTTTTCCTGAACAAGGCGTAAGTCCGGTGCAGAAGCAGCAAATGGTGACGCAGGCAGGAAATAATACTTCTGTAATAGGAATAGAAGGCAACTTTGACGATGCGCAAAGCGGTGTTAAGCAGCTGCTTACCGATAAAAAGCTGATTGATGCCATGGAAAGGAAAGGCTTGATGTTTTCTTCAGCCAATTCTATCAATATTGGTCGTCTGATCGCGCAAGTGGTTTATTATTGGTACGCATATCTGCGGGTAATGAAAGACGGGGGAGTACAGGCGGGCGAGCCACTTGACTTTGCGGTGCCAACCGGTAATTTCGGTAACATTTTGGCAGGTTACTATGCAAAAAAGATGGGTTTACCGGTAGGGACGTTAATTTGTGCCTCTAATAAAAACAAGGTTTTGTCTGACTTCTTCGCCTTCGGCGTTTACGATAAGAAGCGCGAATTTTATTTAACCAGCTCACCGTCGATGGATATTCTGATTTCCAGCAATTTGGAGCGTCTGCTTTGGGAGATTTGCGGCAAGTCGTCTGAGCATGTAGCCGGCCTGATGCAGCAACTTACTTCTTTGGGACGTTATCAGATTAGTGAGGCGATGAAGAAAAATCTGCTGGACTTTTTAGGCGGTCATGCTACGGAAGAAGAAACGTTTCAGGCCATTCGTCGGGTCCAAGAGACGGCTGGCTATCTGCTGGACCCTCATACGGCTGTGGCATATTCTGTTTGGGAAAAATACAGACAAAGAACCGGCAGCAAGATACCGGTAGTAGTAGTTTCTACTGCCAGCCCCTATAAATTTACAAAGGATGTAATGCAAGCGGTGGATCCGAAATATGCTCTCGGCGAAGATTTTGCCCTTTTCGCCGAGATGGAAAAAATGACGGGTGTTCCTGTGCCAGTGGGAGTGAGAGGATTGGCAAGCCAACCGGTTCTGCATAAGAGAGTATGCAAAAAAGCTGAAATGCAGCTTGTGGTTGAAAATATTCTCGGACTGTAAGAGCCGGACCCTCTTGTACGCGGAGGGATTTAGCCGGTCTGACAGACATTGTTTTAGTCACTGACCTCACAGTGTGCGAAGAATTTAAAGTTAGAGGGAGGAAATAAAGATGACATTATTTTTAGAGTTTAATCTAAGCGCGGAAGTATTAAAGGCAGTAAGCATGATGGGCTTTGAAGAAGCTACACCAATCCAGGAGCAGGCTATTCCGGCGGCGCTGGAAGGACGTGATCTGATTGGGCAGGCACATACGGGAACGGGTAAGACAGCCGCTTTCGGAGTGCCGCTGATAGAAAAGCTACAGCGGAATGTATTATCTGTGCAGGCTTTGGTAGTTACTCCCACCAGGGAGTTGGCGGTGCAGGTGGCGGAAGAGTTGAACAAGTTGGGTCAATTCAAAGGAATTCGTACGTTACCGGTTTACGGTGGTCAGGAGATTAATAGGCAAATTCGCGGGTTACAAAAGAATCCTCAGATTATTTCGGGAACTCCGGGGCGGTTACTCGATCATATTCGTCGTCGGACAATCCGTTTGAACGATGTTAAGGTAGTAATCCTGGATGAAGCCGATGAAATGCTAAATATGGGTTTTATCGAGGACATTGAGGCCATTTTAAAGGAGACGCCGGCGGAGCGGCAGACATTGCTGTTTTCCGCTACCATTCCGACAGCAATTCAACAGTTGGCTCGGCGCTTTATGCGTGACGCTAAGATGATTGCGGTGCGTTCGCAGGAAGTAACGGTGCCAAATACTGAGCAGAGTCATTTGGTTCTTGAGGAGAAGCAAAAGTTCGATGTGCTTTGCCGACTCTTAGATACGCAGTCCCCGGATCTTGCCATTGTCTTTGGCCGGACTAAGCGACGGGTAGATGAATTGTATGAAGCATTAAATAAACGGGGTTACTCTGCTGAGGGCATTCATGGAGACATGACGCAATCTCGCCGAGACAGCGTGATGCGCCAATTCAGGGACGGCACCATTGATGTGTTAGTAGCTACTGATGTGGCTGCCAGGGGTTTGGATATCAGCGGAGTCACACATGTCTATAATTTTGATATTCCTCAAGACCCGGAAAGCTATGTGCACCGCGTTGGCCGTACAGGACGCGCCGGCAAGAGTGGTATGGCGGTAACGTTTGTTGCCCCTCGTGAAGGTAATCAGCTAAGAGCAATTGAGCATGGGACAAGGCGTAAAATTGCTCGTCTTCCTGTTCCCACCATGCAGCAAGCTATAGAGGGGCAGCAGCGTCTGGCAGTGGAAAAACTGCTGAAAATTCTTGAAAATGAGGAATTAACCTTTTACAACCCGTTGGCTGAAGAATTGCTGCAAGAACACTCTGCAACAGCTCTTTTGGCGGCTGCGTTGAAGATGGTTACCAAGGAGCCTGACAGCACGCCGGTTAAACTGACAGAAGATGCTCCTCGCTTTACGAATAAGCCGCAACAGTTTCCAAGAGAAGGATTTAAAAATAACCGGCACAATAGTCCAGGAAAGCCTAGACCAGTCGGCCGTGGCCGCCGCCCCCAAAAATAAGGGCAAATAATTAATTAGCATTATCACGCGAGAGGATGGATGAAGTGCAAAACCCGGTGGCAACCATTGAAATGGCAGACGGAGGCGTTATTACGGTTGAATTGGATGTTCAGACGGCTCACAGTTTTTTATCAGGGTGGCCGACTCGCCGCATCTAGACGGACAGTATGCCGCCTTTGGTAAAGTAAGCGAGGGCATGGACGTAGCGGACGGGATAGTGGCTGTTAAGAGGGATAATGCTGATAAGTCGCTGGAGGACCGGCAAATCAAAAAGATTACTGTGGAGACCTTCGGCGCAGATTACGGGCAGGCAGAGAAGCTTTAAAAAAGCTAAGCCAAAAAACTCAGTTGATGGCGGCAGAAGGCTTTTGTTAAAATATCCTTCTGCCGTCTGGAGGATTTTTCGCCATGCGTGAAGTTTACTTGGATAATAGTGCTACCACACCGGTGCTACCGGAAGTGGCCGCAGTGATGCACAGAATTCACACCGGCACCTACGGCAACCCCTCTTCGCTGCATCGGATGGGTGTGGAGGCGGAAAGAATCAAAAGAAGGGCACGGAGTACCCTGGCAGATGCTTGCAACGTTAAAGAAACTGAAATTTACTTTACCTCCGGCGGAACGGAAGCAAACAATTTGGCAGTAATAGGGGTGGCTCGGCGTCTGCGGCGCCGAGGACTGCACCTAGTTACTACCCAGGTGGAGCACGCGTCAGTGCTTTATGCCTACCGCTTGCTGGAGCAGGAAGGGTTTACTCTTACCTATTTACCGGTAGGCAGGGATGGCGTAGTCTCTCCTGCCCTGGTCGCAGCTGCTGTCCGCCCCGACACGCTGTTAGTTAGCGTGATGCACGTTAATAATGAAGTAGGCGCAATTCAGCCGGTGGCAGAAATCGGCGAGTTGATTAAAAAGAAGAACAGTGAGACGCTCTTTCATGTGGATGCAGTTCAGTCCTTTGGTAAACTTCCGGTACAGCCAACACTTTGGCAGGCGGACTTAGTAACGTTTTCTGCCCATAAACTTCACGGTCCTAAAGGAGTCGGAGCTTTATACAAGCGCCAAGGAATCCTCATGGACCCCCTTTTTCATGGTGGCGGCCAGGAGGATGGCCTGCGGCCTGGGACGGAAAATATGGCCGGCATTGGAGGGTTTGCCGAGGCAGCACGCCTGGCCATGGCCAGCCTGTCTGCTCATGCCGCAGACCTAAGCAAGCTGAAAAAAAACTTTTCTTCGGGGATACTTGCGGAAATTCCAGATACTTCTTTCAATAGTACCGAAGAAGGCGCCCCCCATATCCTAAACATTGCCGTGGCAGGCATGCGGGGTGAAGTGCTGGTCCATGCCTTGGAAGAGGAGGGCGTTTATATTTCTACCGGCGCCGCTTGTCACTCGCAGCGACCGGAGTTAAGCCATGTGCTGCTAGCTATGGGCCGCAAGGAGAAAGAGGTTGAAGCAGCGCTGCGCTTTAGCTTCTCGCCGCTAAACACTGAAGAAGAGCTGGCTTATGCGCTGGAGAAATTACGGGTTGCTGTATTAAGCATCAGGAAAGTGACGCGGAGGTAGACTGGCAGGATGAAAAAATTATATCTGGTTCGTTACGGTGAAATCGGCTTAAAAGGGAAAAATCGAAAATTCTTTGAGAACAGGTTGACAGCCAATATTAAAAAGGCTCTGCAAACAGTGGCGCGGTGTAAAGTCTATCAAACCCATACTCGTAATTTTGTGGCAGTGTTGGACGGAGATCCGGCTCAAGTGCTTAATCGTTTGACACAAATATTTGGGATTGTTTCCATCAGCCCGGTAGCCATTGCCTCGTTAGAACTGGAGGCAATTAAATTAGTTGCGCTTCGGGAGTTTGCTGCCGTGTCCAGGCCCGGTTTACGTTTTAAAGTGAAGACAAGGAGGGCCAACAAACAGTTTCCGCTGAAATCACCGGAAGTGAGCAAAGAAGTGGGAGCTTACCTGTTGGCAAAGATGGCAGATTTGGTGGTAGATGTGCGTGCCCCCGAGGCGGTGCTGGAGGTTGAGATCCGGGAGAATGAGGCTTATCTTTACACTCAAACCATCCCGGGTCCCGGTGGGCTGCCGGTGGGGGTTGCCGGTAAGGGGCTGCTGTTGCTTTCCGGCGGTATTGACAGCCCGGTGGCCGGCTGGTTCGCGCTCAAACGCGGGGTCACTCTGGAAGCTGTTCATTTTCATAGTCACCCGTTCACCAGTGAACGAGCCAAGGAAAAAGTTTTTGATTTGTGTCGGGAGCTGGCTCGCTTCGGCGGGAAAATTAAGCTGCACCTAGTCCATTTTACAGAAATCCAAACGGAACTGCGTTTGAAAACGCCGGAGCGGCTGACAATCACCTTAATGCGCCGGATGATGTTGCGGATTGCAGAACGGTTGGCGGAAAAGCAAGGTGCTTTGGCATTGATCACGGGGGACAGCCTAGGGCAGGTGGCTAGCCAGACGATGGAAAATATTAATGTGATTGAGCGGGTTGCAGCTATACCGGTTTTTCGTCCCCTTATTGCGTTGGACAAAACTGAAATAGTTGCTATCGCTAAGCGGATTAACACCTATTCAATTTCTGTACGCCCTTATCAAGACTGTTGCACCATCTTTCTACCGGAATATCCTGCTACACGCCCGCAGTTAGCTGAGGTAGAAGCTGCAGAGGCTGTTTTAGATATTGAATCACTAATAGTAAATAGTCTGGAGAAATCCGAAGTTTTCGATCATGGAAGCGCGCTGTGACTGCTTGTGCCTTTAAGGGCTA
>QLUI01000009.1 GCA_018725345.1 Bacillota bacterium
TATTCCTTTTTTATGCAAACTAACCCTGTTTTTGCTTGTGCTTTGGATTCTCGCAGATCACCATAACTCTGCCTTTACGCTTAATAATCTTGCACTTTTCGCAAATGGGCTTCACAGATGGTCTGACTTTCATCCTAAAACCTCCTTCTTCGCGTCTACTTATAACGGTAGGTAATCCGTCCTCGTGTCAGATCGTACGGAGATAATTCCACCAAAACCCTGTCCCCCGGGAGGATGCGGATAAAGTTCATACGGATTTTTCCGGAGACATGGGCAAGGACCTTATGTCCATTCTTCAATTCTACGCGAAACATCGCGTTTGGCAGAGGCTCAAAAACTGTCCCCTCTACCTCAATTACGTCCTTCTTCTTTGACATTAGGTTCATTTCCCTCCCTTTCTCCCCCCGCATGCTTACGTCCGACCATCTCGCGGATCGCCTGCGCAATCTCCTCATCCCGTGCCCTGCCGCTGCTAATCCTTACCATCAGTTCAGCCTGGGCAGTCGCCAATATCTTCAGATGACGGAGATTCTTTTTTTTTGGGCTTTTCAGGGGGCGGTTCACACCATTAGCAACTAGGACTTTCGACCCTAAGGTACCGACAACCAGGTAATGTTTCCCATTGTCACGACCTACAAGCGATTGGACCAAAGTCCCTAGCTTAGGCGGTTGAATCATACGTCAACATCCCTCCACTTGGCAGGATTGCATTCCGCAAAAGAAGCCAAGAGTCTCACAGAGCAGTCAGGATTTCAGCCTTCTCTCTTCCGACAGCCACCGTATGCTCAAAATGAGCCGAGCATTTTCGATCTAGTGTAACCACAGTCCAATTATCCCGCAATGTTTCCACGTGCCATGTTCCGGTATTTACCATAGGCTCTATCGCCAAGGCCATCCCGGCTTGCAGCCGCGGGCCGCGTCCAGGTTTGCCGAAATTGGGCACCTGTGGTTCCTCGTGCATCTGGTTGCCTATCCCATGACCAACATAGTTTCGGACAACGGAAAAACCGTTTTCTTCCACATACTCCTGTACTGCATGGGAAATATCTGTAAGGTGCTTTCCCTCGACCGCTTGAGCTATTCCCCAATGCAGAGACTGCTCAGTAACATAAATCAAGCGCATTGCTTCTTCACTAACATGCCCCACCGGGAATGTGGCAGCAGCATCACCGAAGTACCCCTGATAAATGACGCCGACATCAATACTGACGATATCTCCCTCCTGCAACCGCCTCAGGCTGGGAATCCCATGCACCACTTCCTCATTAATCGAAGCACAGATGCTCGCGGGGAAACCATGATAGCCCTTGAAAGCCGGCTGACAGTTGGCTTTCTTAATATAACGCTCAGCAATTCTGTCTAATTCGAGAGTTGTGATGCTTGAACGGATGGCTTTTTTTAACTCCAGCAGAACTTCAGCCACCACGCGTCCCGCGTAGCGCATCAGCGACAACTCACGTTCAGACTTAATGGTAATCATCATGCCTCCGTTACTTCATAAAGCCTTGGTAATTTCTCATCAACATGTGACTTTCAATTTGTTTCGTCGTTTCCAATACCACACCCACCACGATAATCATCCCCACGCCGCCGAAAAGAATATTGATATTAAATACGCCCTGCAAGACAATAGGGACTGCAGCAATAAATGATAGGGCAATGGCGCCAGCCAGCGTCAGTCTGGTGGAGACACGCGCCAGAAACTCAGCTGTGGGACGGCCGGGACGAAGTCCGGGAATAAAGCCGCCATTCTTCTTCATTTCATTCGATATCTTCACCGGATCAAACTGAATGGCAGTGTAGAAATATGCAAAGAAAATAATCAAGAGCACAAACAATAGTGTGTGTAGCGCAGCACCCGGTGAAAGCACACGTGCTATGCTCTGCGCGAAAGGATGGGGAATAAACTGTGCCAAGGTAGCGGGAAACATTAAAAGGGCTGAGGCAAAAATGACAGGGATAACGCCTGACTGGTTCACCTTCATAGGAATATGTGTGGACTGTCCGCCATACATTTTGCGCCCTACCACTCGCTTAGCGTACTGAACCGGGATACGGCGTTGTCCTTCTTCCAGAGCCACAATCCCGACTATCAGAGCCAGAATAATCACTGCAGTAGCAATCACCGTAAAAATAGTCATCATGCCAACACGCAGGAATTCGAAAGTTTGCAGAAGCTCTGGTCCAAAGCTGGCAACAATGCTGGCAAAAATGATAATAGATATTCCGTTGCCAACACCTTTATCTGTAATCAGCTCGCCTAACCACATCAAAAATGCTGTACCACCGGTGAGCGCGATAATGATTGTTAGATAAGTGAATGCATTGGGATTAATGACAGCTCCCCGAAAAATTCCCACAGTCATCCCGGTTGCCTGAATCAACGCCAAGACAATAGTACCGTAACGAACGTACTGCTGCAGTTTCTTCTGTCCATCGGGCCCTTCCTTAGCCAACTTCTCCAGCTTAGGCACAACTACCGTCAGTAACTGCATAATGATCGAGGCGTTAATGTACGGCATAATTCCCATGGCGAACACGGTAAATCCTTCCAGAGCGCCACCGGCAAAGATGTTAAACAAGCCGAATAAATTATCTCCCCGAAAAAAATCTGCAATCCGCTGCGGGTCTACACCAGGTACAGGAACGTGCGCACCAAGCCTATAGACAATCAGCATAAGCATAGTGAAGATTAAACGCGCGCGTAATTCCTTGATTTTCCAGGCACTGCGAAGAGTTTCCAACATCCTAAATCACCTCAACTTTGCCGCCGGCAGCCTGAATCTTTTCCGTAGCCGTTTTGGTAAAACCGTGAACTCTCACAATTAAATTTCTCTCCAGCAGGCCGCTGCCAAGAATCCTTACACCGTCTTTGTTCGACTTAATCAGGCCTTTCTGCTTTAGCAGTGCAACCGTTACTTCCGTTCCGTCGGCAAAGACGTTCAATTGGAACACATTGATCTCATTATAGTCTTTCTTGAAAATACTGGTAAAACCCCGCTTCGGCAGGGCGCGCTGCAGAGGCATCTGCCCGCCTTCGAAACCTGGACGGACACCTCCGCCGGAACGCGCTTTTTGCCCCTTATGACCAACGCCGGATGTTTTACCAAGTCCACTACCAATCCCGCGCCCCACACGCTTCTTTGCTGCGCGGGCTCCCTTAGGGCTTTTCAATTCGTGTAATCGCATCTCACTACACCTCCTATGCTTCTTCTACTTTTACGAGGTGGGAAACTTTGTTAATCATCCCCCGGATTTGAGGTGTATCTTCATGTTCTACTGTCTGGTGAAGCTTCCTTAAACCAAGCGACTTCACCGTAACCCTTTGGTCCTCCGGGCGCCCGGTGAGGCTGTTTATCAATGTAATGCGAAGCTGTGTGGCCATAGTATACTGCCTCCTACCCTAATAACTCTTCCACCGTCTTGCCACGCAATTTGGCGACATCTTCAGCCCGCTTCAGGCTTTTTAAGCCCTGAAGTGTAGCTTGAACCACGTTTATGGCATTGGCGGAGCCAAGCGATTTAGTAAGAATGTCACGAACGCCGGCTAATTCCAACACCGCGCGGACAGGACCACCCGCAATCACACCGGTTCCTTCCGAAGCGGGCTTCAAGAGTACGCAACCGGCTCCAAAGTTGCCGGTAACCGCATGAGGGATAGTCGTTCCCACAAGCGGGACGGTGATCATATTCTTTTTTGCGTCTTCCGTGCCTTTGCGAATAGCCTCCGGCACCTCACCCGCTTTGCCCAGCCCTGCGCCAACACGTCCTTTGCCGTCGCCAACCACGACTAAAGCAGCAAAGCTAAAACGACGGCCGCCTTTAACAACTTTCGCAACGCGGTTTATCTGGACAACTTTTTCAGAGATTTCCGTTTTACTGGAATCGAATCTATCCAAGCATTTTTCCCTCCTCGCGCTAAAATTCCAGCCCTGCTTCACGGGCTCCATCGGCCAGCTCTTTCACACGGCCGTGGTAGAGGTAGCCGCCCCGATCAAATACAACTTCTTTAATTCCTTTTTCCGCAGCTTTTCGGGCAATCATTGCGCCCACTAAGCGAGCTACTGCTTTATTGCCGCAAGAAACCTGACCCTCGCTAATGGATGGGTCAAGGCTGGATGCGCTTACCAGCGTAGTGCCGGTCACATCGTCAATCAGCTGGGCATACACATGCTTCAAACTGCGAAAGACGTTGAGACGAGGGCGTTGATTTGTGCCGGAAAGCTTCCTGCGAACGCGAAAATGTCTGCGCTTCCGCATAATATTTTTATCTTGGCGAGTTTTCAATCCATTAACCTCCCCTACTTACCAGTCTTGCCGGCTTTGCGGCGAATCCGTTCAGTATCGTACTTAATCCCTTTGCCTTTGTAGGGTTCGGGTTCTCGAACAGCACGAATGTTGGCGGCAAGGCTACCTACAGCTTCCTTGTCGATCCCCTTAATCACAATTTTCGTCGGCAATGGAACTTCTAGCTCGATGCCTGCCGGCGGCACAATGTTAACAGGGTGGGAGTAGCCGATGTTAATCACAACAGTGTCACCCTGCTTTGATGCACGGTAACCGACGCCGACCAACTCTAGCGTTTTGGAGTAGCCTTTTGTAACTCCTTCAATCATGTTTGCCACCAGTGTACGTGTCAAGCCGTGTAGGGAGCGCTCTTGCTTGGTGTCGCTATTGCGTGTGACTAAAATAGTGTCATCCTGGAGCTCCACGTTCATCAGCCTGTGCAGCTCTCTTTGCAATTGACCCAGCGGCCCTTTGACCGTCACGACGTTATCCGTTTTGGTAAATTCAACGCCTGCCGGCAGTTGAATCGGTTTGCGACCGATGCGGCTCATTTGTTTTCCCTCCCTTACCAGATATAGCAGAGGACTTCGCCGCCGGCGCCTGCTTTACGCGCGGCTTTATCGGTCATGATCCCCTGTGAGGTGGAAATAATGGCGATGCCCAGTCCGCCCAGCACTTTCGGCAGTTGATCTTTAGACGCATAAACGCGCAGCCCAGGTTTGCTAATTCGCTTCAACCCAGTGATAACCTTCTCCCGGTTCGGACCATATTTCAGGTACACCCGGATCATCCCCTGCTTGCTGTCTTTCTTAAATTCAAACCCTTTAATGAAACCTTCATTTTTAAGGATATCGGCAATTGCGAGCTTGATCTTCGAACCCGGAATTTCCACCGCTTCATGTTTAACCATAGTGGCATTGCGGATCCTCGTTAGCATGTCTGCAATTGGGTCTGTCATAGTCATTGCGATCGAACCTCCTTTCTCTCCAACCCCCGTCTACCAACTAGCCTTCTTGACGCCGGGGATTTTCCCTTCATGGGCCAGCTTACGGAAACAAAGGCGGCACATACCAAACTTGCGTAGGTACGCACGGGGACGGCCGCACAATTTGCAGCGATGGTAGCCTTGCACTTCAAACTTTGGGGACCTGTTTGCCTTAGCAATCATGGATTTTTTGGCCACGTTTTCCCCTCCTTCTTTTTTGAGTTATGCAGTTCGGAATGGCATGCCCATTTCCCGCAAAAGTTCACGTGCTTCTTCATCAGAATTTGCGGTCGTAACTATAATAATATCCATTCCACGGGTTTTATCCACCTGGTCATAGTTTATTTCCGGAAAAATCAACTGCTCACGCAATCCCAGACTATAGTTACCTCGGCCGTCAAAGGCCTTTAACGAAACACCGCGAAAATCACGGACACGGGGCAGAGCCACGCTAACTAGCTTATCGAGAAATTCATACATCCGTTCACCGCGCAGTGTTACTTTGCAGCCAATGGACATGCCTTCCCGAATTTTGAAACTAGCCACAGACTTCCGCGCCTTAGTGATGACAGGGCGCTGGCCAGCAATCAGTGTCAGATCCTTTACAGCAGCGTCTAGTGCTTTGGGGTTGTCCTTAGCTTCACCTACGCCCATATTGATGACAACTTTTTCAAGACGGGGGGCTTGCATAAGGTTTTTATATTGAAAACGTTCTTTCAAGACCGACCGTACTTCATTTAGATACTTCTCTTTTAAGCGGGCCATGCAAATTACCTCCTTTCCGGCTACTTGTCGAGGGATTCCCCGCACTTCTTACACGCCCTGATTCGCAATCCATCCTTCTGGAGCTTCTTTTGAATCCGGGTAGCCTTCTGGCAACTAGGACAAATCACCATAACTTTTGAACTGTAGATCGGAGCTTCCTGCTCATGGACACCCGGCTTAACCCGTTTGCCGGCGCGAGTATGCTTCTTAACAAGATTAACTCCTTCGACCAAAACTTTGCCTTCGGCGGGCAAGGCAGAAATCACTTTTCCGGTCTTCATTCCATCCTTACCGGATAGAATTAAAACCTTATCGCCCTTCTTTACATGAAGTTTAACCACTTTCAATATTGCACCTCCTTGGCGCTTAAATCACTTCGGGTGCCAGCGACACGATTTTCATAAAGTCCTTGTCACGCAATTCCCGTGCAACAGGTCCAAAAATACGTGTACCGCGCGGGTTTCTCTGTTCATTAATCAAAACAGCAGCATTTTCGTCAAACTTGATGTAAGAACCGTCGCCGCGCCGCAATCCACTGCAGGTACGAACGACAACAGCCTTGACTACATCACCTTTTTTGACAACTCCGCCGGGTGTTGCTTCTTTTACGGAAGCCACGATAACGTCCCCTATGTTGCCAACTTTCCGGGTAGATCCACCAAGTATGCGGATACACATAATTTTTTTGGCGCCGGAGTTATCTGCAACATTCAGGTATGTCTGGGTTTGAATCATCGTCAAACCTCCTTCAAACCGGATGTCAGATGTCGGATGTCGGATATCAGAAGACGGATTGTGTTTTATACTTGCAAGTGGTTTAGAACCAAGTCTTGCATCCGATCTCTGACTTCAGGCTTCTGACATCATGCAATTATAATTGTGATTTCTCTAGGATTTCGATTAAGCGCCATCTTTTGTCCTTACTAAGGGGTCTTGTTTCCATGATCCGGACTTTATCGCCTATTTTGCAGGCGTTTTCTGGATCATGGACCTTATATTTTTTAGTTATACGGACAATCTTCCCGTAAAGGGGATGGCGAGTGGTCCTTTCAACGGAGACAACGGCCGTTTTATCCATTTTGTCGCCGACAACCAGACCGATTCTGTCTTTACGATTGCTGCTTCGCTCCAAGAGCTTTGCCTCCTTTCGGATACACTTGCGTCTAAAAAAGCAGTCTTGCTTTTTAATAGTTCAGTTCACGTTGACGCTGGATAGTTTTAACCCGTGCTATACTTTTGCGTACTTCCCGGATTCTCATGTGATTTTCCAATTGTCCGGTAGCCATTTGAAAGCGCAGATTAAATAGTTCTTCCTTCAACTCTGAAAGCTTGCTAACCAGCTCCACATCACTAAATTCCTTTAACTCGTTAGCTTTCATGGCTTTCACCACCTGTCTCTGCACGCGTGACAAACTTGGTCTTAATTGGGAGTTTGCTTGAGGCAAGACGCATGGCTTCCCGTGCTATTTCTTCTGAAACGCCAGCCAGTTCAAAAAGCACCCGACCAGGTTTTACCACCGCTACCCAGTGTTCCGGTGAACCTTTGCCGCTACCCATCCTAGTTTCTGCAGGCTTGGCAGTCACCGGCTTATCCGGAAAGATTTTAATCCATACTTTACCGCCCCGCTTGATATAACGAGTCATGGCAATCCGAGCGGCCTCAATCTGCTGGTTAGTTATCCAAGCAGGCTCCAAGGCCTGCATACCGAATTCTCCAAACGCCACTTGGTTTCCGGACTGGGCTCTGCCCTTCATGCGCCCGCGGTGCTGCCTGCGAAATTTAACTCTCTTTGGAACTAACATCCAGGCCCCCTCCTCCCGAATTCTTCTGCTTGGTTGGGAGAACCTCCCCTTTGTAAATCCAAACTTTTACACCGATCCGACCATAAGTGGTGTGCGCTTCCACAAACCCATAATCGATATTAGCGCGCAATGTCTGAAGGGGTACAGAACCCTCGTGATACGCCTCTCTTCGAGCAATTTCTGCGCCGCCAAGACGGCCTGAAACCATTACCTTGATTCCTTTGGCACCGGAACGCATAGTGCGAAGTACAGACTGCTTCATCGCACGTCGAAAAGCAATTCGCTTGGTAAGCTGAGTAGCAATACTTTCTGCCACCAGATAAGCGTCCATTTCCGGAACTTTGATTTCAATAATATTGATATGCACCTGTTTCCCGGTAAACTTCTCCAGCTTCTTGCGCAACTCATCAACGCTAGCACCGCCTTTGCCAATCACGATCCCAGGTTTGGCAGTATGAACAGAAATGCGAATGCGGTTAGCGACTCGCTCGATCTCCACGCGGGAGACACCGGCATTAGCCAGGTGCTTCGCAACAACTTTACGAATTTGCAAGTCTTCGTGTAACTGCTCCGTATAGTTTTTATCGGCATACCATTTGGCTTCCCAGTCGCGGATGATCCCGAGCCTAAAGCCAACAGGACTGACCTTCTGACCCACGTACTTATCCCTCCTTCTGTTCTTTGAGGATGATGGTAATGTGGCTGGTAGGTTTGCGGATCCGGCTGGCCACGCCACGAGCGCGAGGGCGAAAACGCTTCAAAACCGGACCTTGGTCAATGAACACCTGCGCCACATAAAGATCGTCTCGCTTCATTTGAAAATTGTTTTCGGCATTAGCCATCGCAGAATGAAGTGCCTTGTAGATGGGGTCTGCCGGCTTATTAGGTGTTAATTTCAAAAAAGTTAACGCTTCTCTCGCATTTTTCCCGCGTATCAGGTCCACCACAAGGCGGGCCTTCCGCGGTGACATTTTGATATATTTAGCGACAGCTCTTGCTTCCACGGAAATTCCTCCTATTTCAGCGATGTGGACCGCTCGGTATGGCCGCTATGGCCCCGGAACGTCCGAGTAGGCGAAAATTCTCCTAACTTATGTCCCACCATATCCTCTGTTACATATACAGGTACATGCTTCCTGCCATCATGAACCGCCAGTGTGTGACCCACCATATCTGGAAAAATGGTGGAACGACGTGACCATGTTTTGATTACTTTTTTCTCGTTCTTTTCATTCATCTGTTGAATCTTTGCCAAAAGTTTGGCATCAATATAGGGGCCTTTCTTCAGAGACCTAGACAAGTCTTTGCGACCTCCTTTCGGTACATCTACTTCATATTCCGACGCTTAAGAATGTACTGGTCGGACTTTTTATTCTTTTTCCTGGTCTTATACCCAAGGGTAGGCTTACCCCATGGAGTGACCGGGCCTTTACGACCAATGGGTGCTTTGCCCTCACCACCGCCGTGCGGATGATCAACCGGATTCATTACCGTACCACGAACGGTGGGGCGCTTGCCCAACCAGCGAGAACGACCGGCCTTGCCGATGGTAATATTTTCATGCTCCAGGTTTCCTACTTGGCCGATAGTCGCAGAGCATTCCAGAGAAACCAAGCGAACCTCACCCGATGGAAGGCGCACGTGGGCATATTTACCCTCTTTAGCCATCAACTGAGCGGAAGTGCCGGCCGAACGCACCATTTGTCCACCTTTACCTACTTTAAGCTCAATATTGTGAATCTGCGTGCCTACGGGAATTGCTTTGAGCGGCATGGCGTTGCCTGGCTTAATGTCCACGCCTGCGCCGGCCAAGATTTCCGTACCCACCGTCACTCCCACGGGAGCAAGGATGTAGCGTTTTTCCCCATCCGCGTAGTGCAGCAAAGCAATGTTGGCAGAACGGTTCGGATCATACTCAATGGTGGCTATTTTTGCGGGAACACCCACTTTGTCACGCTTAAAATCAATAATCCGGTACTTGCGCTTATGCCCGCCACCTTGGTGGCGCACCGTAATCCGTCCTTGAGCGTTGCGGCCCGCCTTCTTCTTCAGCGGTTCCAGCAGCGACTTCTCAGGCTCGGTGCTGGTAATTTCCTGAAATGTTCTGACGGTCATAAAGCGGCGTCCCGGAGAGGTGGGAACAAACTTTTTTATTGCCATGGTTCTTTTCCCTCCTTCCTGGGTTTAGAGGCCCTCAAATATTTCGATTGGCTTACTGCCCTCTTCAAGCGTAACAATTGCTTTTTTCCAGTTAGGGCGACGGCCGGTATACGCACCCATCCGCTTCACCTTGCCGCTGACACGAATAGTGTTCACATCTTTAACTTTCACTTTAAAGATTTCTTCCACAGCTTTTTTGATCTCGACTTTATTTGCCTTTGGATCAACCTGGAATGCATACTTCAACTCTTCCATCATTCTGGTACTTTTTTCAGAAATAAGCGGTTTCTTGATAATATCTCTTGCGTCCCGAATCATGCGAACACCTCCTCTACCCGAGTCACAGCATCACGTGTAAATACAAGGTTATCTGTGTTTAGGATGTCATAGACGTTAAGCTGGTTCGCATTGGTAGTCTTAACCCCCGGAATATTCCGTGCCGACTTAACCACGTTCTCCTGGGTCGAATCTGTTACTATCAGCACCTTGCGGCCTGTCTTCAGCTTCCCCAATACACCCACCATCTCTTTTGTTTTCGGGAAATCCATCGTCAGCCTGTCCAAAATAATTATTGAACCGTCATTTACTTTCGCGGTAAGTGCCGACTTCAGCGCCAGCCTTCTAATTTTCCTCGGCAGAACTTGCTTGAAATTCTGCTGCCCGGTAGGGCCAAAAGTGATTCCGCCGCCGCGCCAAATCGGGGAACGAATAGAACCATGGCGAGCACGGCCTGTTCCCTTCTGACGCCAGGGCTTGCGACCACCGCCTCTGACTTCCATCCGAGTTTTTGTTTTGGCGGTACCCAAGCGTTGGTTGGCAAGGTAAGCTAAAACAGCTTGGTGCATTGCGGCTTCATTAACTTTTGCGGCAAAAATCGAATCGTTAAGTTCAATTTCGCCAACCTGTTCGCCCGCAGTATTATATAAAGCTACTTTCGGCATCATAAATCCTCCTTTCAAGCAAACATCCACTGAGCATCCTACTTCGCCCGTTTTACAACCTTAACAGTATTCTTAACTGCCACTATACCGCCGCTAGCACCTGGAACGGCACCCCGCACTAAGAGCAGGTTGCGTTCGGTATCTACCCTAACAATCTGCAGTTTCTGGACAGTCACTCGATCTTTGCCCATCCGACCTGGCAGCCGGCGGCCTTTAAAGACACGAGACGGATCGACAGAACCCAGTGAGCCGGGTCCACGGTGATAATGGGAACCGTGGGTGGTGGGTCCTCGGCTATAGCCATGGCGTTTAATCGAACCGGCAAACCCTTTGCCCCGGGTAACTCCGGTTACGTCGATCCATTCACCTTCTGCGAATAAATCAGCCTTCAACTCGAGTCCCACTTCATAGGAAGCAGTATCCTCCAGGCGGAATTCACGAACATATTTTTTTGCTTCTACAGCAGCCTTCTTAAAGTGGCCACTCATAGCTTTAGTCAGCTGCTTTGGCTTAATAGCTCCGAAGCCGATTTGAATCGCTTCATAGCCGTCAGTTTCGGTAGTTTTCTTCTGGACCACCACACAGGGGCCAGCCTCGATTACCGTCACGGGGATCAGCTGCCCTTCTGGAGTAAACACCTGGGACATGCCAATTTTCTTGCCTAAAATCGCTTTTTGCACCACTTGCACCTCCTTAAAGATAATCTCCCACCCGAGTTACAGTTTAATCTCAATATCTACGCCGGCCGGCAGATCAAGACGCATCAATGCGTCAATCGTCTTTGGCGTCGGCTCCAGAATATCGATTAAACGTTTATGTGTCCGCATCTCAAACTGCTCGCGGGAGTCTTTGTATTTGTGGGGTGCCCGGATAACAGTATAGATACTCTTTTCCGTCGGCAAGGGAATGGGACCAGAGACTTCAGCGCCTGTCCTTTTAGCCGTTTCCACAATTTTGCTGGCGGACTGGTCAAGAATCTGGTGGTCAAACGCCTTAAGGCGGATCCTGATTTTTTGCTTTGCCATAGTAATGCCTCCTTAGTTCGCCTGATTTTCAGACTACTCGGCAAAAATTCCCGGACTATCGTCCGCAAGCAGGGTCATCGCTACAGACTGCTTATATCAAGATGCTAGTAACGACGCCGGCGCCTACAGTGCGGCCGCCTTCGCGGATTGCGAAGCGCAAACCTTCTTCAAGCGCGATAGGATTAATCAGCTCAATCATCATCTGCACATTATCTCCAGGCATAATCATTTCCACACCTTCAGGCAGAGTGGTTACACCGGTTACATCGGTAGTGCGCAAGTAAAACTGCGGACGATATCCTTGGAAAAACGGAGTATGGCGACCGCCTTCCTCTTTTTTCAGCACGTACACCTCAGCCATAAACTTGGTATGCGGCTTGATGGAGTTCGGCTTAGCGAGAACTTGACCGCGCTCGATTTCTGTGCGGTCCACACCGCGAAGCAGGGCGCCGATATTGTCGCCGGCTTGCGCCATGTCCATACTTTTCCGGAACATCTCAACACCTGTAGCAACAGTCTTGCGAGGCTTTTCCGTAAAACCGACAATTTCTACTTCTTCGCCTACTTTAACGGTACCGCGCTCCACACGTCCTGTGGCCACAGTGCCGCGTCCGGTAATGGTAAACACATCTTCTACAGGCATCAGGAAGGGCTTGTCAATATCACGTTTCGGGGTGGGAATAAAAGAATCCACAGCATCCATCAATTCCCAAATCGTCTTGCAGTCAGGGCATTCCCTGGAACCGCAGGCATGATCAAGCGCCTTTAAGGCTGAACCAACTACTATGGGAACATCATCACCGGGAAACTCATATTGATTAAGAAGATCACGGATTTCCAACTCTACGAGCTCTATCAACTCTGGGTCATCCACCTGATCAGCCTTGTTCATAAATACAACGATGTGCGGCACGCCTACCTGACGGGCCAGCAGAATATGCTCACGCGTTTGAGGCATAGGACCGTCAGCCGCAGATACTACCAGAATGGCTCCGTCCATCTGCGCAGCACCGGTAATCATATTCTTCACATAATCGGCGTGGCCAGGGCAGTCAACGTGGGCATAATGCCTGCTCGTAGTCTCATATTCCACATGGGCTGTTGAAATCGTAATACCGCGCTCTTTCTCTTCCGGTGACTTGTCAATTTCATCATAGGCAGTCTTTTTTGCCCCCCCAACCGTGGACAAGCAAGATGTAATGGCTGCAGTCAGTGTGGTTTTACCGTGGTCAACGTGACCAATGGTGCCTACGTTTACGTGGGGTTTCGTCCGCTCAAACTTTTGTTTCGCCATATTAAGTATACCTCCTTAAATTTTTCAGCTATTTGTAATTTTGCCTCTAAACAGCCGTCAGTTCACAAAATTATTTACAACCCGATTTAACCTTTTTGTTTTTCAATAATTTCCGTAGCCAAACTCTTAGGCAATTCTTCGTAGTTAGCAAACTCCATGGAATAAGTACCGCGACCCTGAGTACGGGAGCGCAACTCTGTGGCGTAGCCAAACATCTCAGACAACGGTACTTTTGAGCGGATGACTTGACTCCCCAAACGGGGTTCCATTCCTTCAATCCGGCCACGCCGGCTGCTAATATCGCCAATGACATCACCCATATATTCTTCCGGGACTACCACTTCCACTTTCATCACCGGTTCAAGAATAACCGGATTAGCTTTCAACACTCCTGTTTTAAAGGCCATGGAACCGGCAACTCTAAATGCTATCTCCGAAGAATCAACATCATGGTAGGAACCATCCACCACGGAAACCTTAAGGTCAATCAAAGGATAGCCTGCGAGAACACCGGTCGCCATAGCTTCCTTGACGCCGGCATCAATGGCAGGGATATATTCCCTGGGGATCACACCGCCCACAATCTTGTTCTCAAAAACATAACCTATACCCGGCTCCTGCGGCTCAAGTTGCAGCCAGCAGTGACCGTATTGACCGCGCCCGCCAGACTGGCGGACAAATTTGCCTTCCGATTTAGTGGTACCTCGGATCGTCTCCTTGTAAGCTACCTGAGGCTTCCCAACATTAGCGCCGACTTTAAACTCGCGCAACAGACGATCAATGATTATCTCAAGGTGAAGTTCACCCATGCCGGAAATAATCGTCTGCCCCGTTTCCTCGTCAGTGCGGGCCCGGAAAGTGGGATCTTCTTCTGATAGTTTCGCCAGAGAAAGCGACATTTTTTCCTGGTCAACCTTTGTCTTGGGTTCGATGGCTACGTCGATAACCGGTTCAGGGAAAATGATCGTCTCAAGCAAAATAGGAGAAGCTTCCAAGCAAAGAGTATCACCGGTGGAAGTATTTTTAAGACCGACGATGGCTACAATGTCACCTGCTGAAATCTCCTTGATTTCTTCCCGATGATTGGCATGCATCCTGAGAATGCGGCCTACACGCTCCCGCTTTTCTTTAGTGGAATTGTAAACATAAGAACCACTCTCCAGCGTGCCGGAGTAAACGCGAACATAGGTGAGCCTGCCAACATACGGATCGGTCATAATCTTGAAGGCCAACGAGGAAAATGGTTCTTCGTCAGACGCGTTGCGCACTACTTCTTCTTCCTTGTCAGGACTTAAACCGTGAACGGGCGGCACATCTAAAGGCGACGGCAGATAATAAATTACTGCATCTAATAATGGCTGTACACCCTTATTTTTATACGAAGAGCCGCAAATAACCGGCACAATTTCCACTGCGCAGGTTCCCTTGCGCAAAGCGGCGCGAATTTCATCTTCGCCGATTTCCTTACCATCCAGATAACGCGTCATGATGTCTTCATCATAATCAGCAGCGACTTCCAGCAAATTTTCCCGGTACTTCTGGGCTAATTCCTGCATTTCCGCAGGAATTTCCGCCTCGTCGCTACGAGTTCCCAGATCATCGATGTAAACCACAGCTTTCATGCGGATCAAATCCACAATACCTTTGAAACTATCTTCCACACCGATTGGGAGCTGGATGGGGACCGGGCTGACATTCAGCCTCAGCTTCATAGACTCTAACACATGAAAAAAGTCCGCGCCCGTAATATCCATTTTGTTCACATAGGCAATCCGCGGAACACGGTATTTGTCAGCCTGGCGCCAGACAGTTTCTGACTGCGGTTCAACGCCGCCCTTAGCGCAAAATACGCCTACAGCGCCGTCTAGAACGCGCAGG
The DNA here is from genome assembly GCA_018725345.1 of Bacillota bacterium. Classification (GTDB taxonomy): domain Bacteria; phylum Bacillota; class Dethiobacteria; order Dethiobacterales; family Dethiobacteraceae; genus GPS1B09. The sequence goes on from QLUI01000009.1 coordinate 15,139, forward strand.
CTGCGTTCTACTTCCACTGTAAAGTCAACGTGCCCGGGTGTGTCAATAATGTTAATCACATGACCTCGCCATGAGGTAGTTGTGGCCGCCGAAGTAATAGTGATCCCACGCTCTTGCTCCTGGATCATCCAGTCCATAGTAGCCGCACCGTCATGAACTTCACCCAATTTATAAACGCGTCCTGTGTAAAACAGGATTCTTTCAGTGGTCGTAGTCTTGCCGGCATCAATATGCGCCATAATCCCAATATTTCTTGTCCTGCTCAGGGGAGTTGTTCTTGGCATAATAGGTCCCCTCCTTTCCTCGTAGTCTGTGTGTTGTTTTGATAAGCGGCGCAATACGGCGTTCTCGGTCT
>QLUI01000090.1 GCA_018725345.1 Bacillota bacterium
TCGGACTCCGAACGCCTACTGAGACAGGCGAAAGAAAGCAAAAAACATGCTGTGCCGTCAGCTTCGCACCCCTATGCGCAACTCTGCCCATCCTGTGGCGTTTTGCCTGCGGCTGTACTCAGCAAATTTGAGCCGGGCACAATGCGTTGTGCGGCGTGTGCTGTTAAAGAGCAGGCTAGCGACAGGGCCCGTCTTTTGCAGCAATTCAAGGAATGGGATAAATTGCCTGAAAACTGGCGTGGAGTTGCTGCGCGACTTCGGCCATCCGAAGATGTGGATGCTATTGGGGAACGTTCGCGAAACTATATTGGCCTCATAGTCTGCGACGGCAACCTGCTGGGAGAAAAGTTGAAGGAATTCAAAAAGAAAGACGACTTCCAAAAGTTCAGCCAATTGGTCAAGGAAACAACCAAGCGCGAGATTTTCCGCGCTGTTGCCGAACATTGCCCACCTGAAGAAAAAGCCCGCTTTGAATTTATCCTCTTGGGTGGGGACGACCTAGTGCTCATAGTCCCAGGGAATGTAGCTGTGTCCATTGCCCGCGAGTTCTGTCAGGGGTTCTACCAAGCTATGCGGAATGCAGCAACCAACCACGCCAGTGCGGATATTGCCAATGTTAATCAGACAGGCATAAATTTTGAAGTTTCCATGTCCGCCGGGGTTGCCATTGCACACAGCCACTACCCCTTGCGCGCCCTGCACCGCGTTGCTGAAGACCTGCTTAAGTCGGCAAAAAAACTCAGCACCAAATATAAACAGCAGGGCGAAAACGCTAGCGCGCTTGACTTTATGGTAATCTCGACGCCTTCTACAAACCCCGTGGGTACGGTAAGGCAAGAAGAGTTGACACGGAAAGAGGGCGTACCGTTTCACCTTTATTATCGTCCTTACCGCGTCGCTGCGAAAGGCATCTCCGACGATCATGCCGGCTTGCTCCTGACACACATAGCTTCCTTCAGGAGAGAAGGCTTCCCGCGCCGTGTCCTTAACCAGATGTGGCACGCCCTGCGTCAAGAAAAATTCCAGTCCATCTACGAATATTTGCTGCTGCGCTCGCGGCTCGGCGGGAAAGCAAAAATTTGCCTGCAGAACTTTGAAATGGCCTTCGGTTTGTGCGGCAGCTCGCCTTGGCTGCTCAGCGTCAGCGGCGAGGAGTATTTTTCGCCGCTGGCAGACCTGATTGAACTCTACGATTTTGCGGATGGGTGGTAACAGGATGCATTTTATAGAAATAGACCTTCGTCTTTTAGCGCAGTCTCCGCTGTACATTGGCACGGGCCATGGTTTTGGGGGTATTCTTGATGGCACAGTGGTTAAGGATGCCTATCGAGTCGGCGACCAACTGCGCCCCCGGGTCTGTCTGCCCGGCTCGACCTTAAAAGGACGATTGCGCCACTACTTTCAGCATGCCCGGCAACTGTTGCCACATTTGAGCCGCCCACATAACGAGCGAACATGCCGCCAACAGCTGTCGGCGCAATGTTGCGCGGAATGCCGGGTTTTTGGCTCAAAACTGCGCCAGGGGCAGTTTCGTTTCCCTGACGCTCCGCTCTTGCCAGAATTGACAACACTTGACGGCAACGCCTTGACGGTGCTGCAAATAACCCAGCGTACCGGCACCCGTCTCAGCCGCTCAAGGCGAGTGGTAAAGGAAAAACATCTTTACACTATCGAAGCCGCTACGGAGGTGCTGGCTTTCAAGACTACCATAAACGGCGAGATGGGGCTTGCTACACTCAATACAGATGCCTTGAACGCCCCTGAAGTGGTCCTTATGTTGCTGGCCTGCCGACTAATGGAGCGGATTGGCGGATTTAAAACCGTCGGCTTGGGCAAAGTTAAGACCACAGTGGAACAAGTCAGGGTCAATGGACAGGCTAGCCTGAACGGGCAGGAGGATGTTGATGGCCGCCTGCGTAGCCTCTGGGTGGAAGGAAGTGAAAATCCATGAGGACACTCATCCTGAAAACAGCCAGTCCTGTCTCTGTCTCAGCGAGCCCGCTTGCCGGAAACGTGAACCGCACGTTGGAGTACCTGCCCGGCACGGCGGTGCGGGGAGCATTGGCGGCGAATTATCTGCGCTCTGGCGCGGCAAGTCACCCCGATTTTCAGGCCCTCTTCGCAAGCAATGAAGTCCGCTACGGCAACCTTTATCCATATCGTGGCGTGCCTGCGCAACCCGTGCCGCTGACAGCCTATAGTTGCAAGCGCCACCCAGGCTTTGGTGCCGACAATGATGCCCCGCACGGTGTATTTGATTTGATGATTGACCTCCTGCTCTGGCAAGAGACGAAAGGGAAAGCGCAGGTACCTGAGATGTGCGGGTATGAGAGTGCTTGTTCGATGCCGTTGGACAGCTTCAGCGGGTTTTGCCTCTTCAATGAGAGGGACTGCCGTTACGAATCTGTAAAGGCCACCAGTCGGCAGCGTGGCCACACCGAGCTCAGAGACGAGACGCAGGCTGCCCTGGTTGGCTCGCTGTATTTTGTCGAAATGCTTAATGAGGGGCAGCGGTTTGCCGGACAAATTGCCGGCAACCAACCCTTGCTGGATAAAATTGCCTGCCTTTTGGAAGAACCGCTGCGATTGGGGATGGGTCAAACGCGCGGATTGGGCAAGTGCAGCAAAGAAGACTTCTTCAGCGCTCCTCTCCGCCAGTTGGAACCAATAGGACCGCAAAATGGTCTGGCGGGTCGGCTGTGCCGCCTCAACGCCGCCATCCAGCAGAGGGGTGCCGAGCAAACAGCAGACAAGCTTTATTTCACGTTAACCTGCCATTCCGACCTGATCGTGCGTGACCGGTTCCTGCGCTATCTTTCATACTTGCCTCTGGACGCAATACAGCAGAGCCTCCCAGGCGCGGATACCGCCATGTCTAGTTTCCGGCCAGTCGGCACCATCGCGCGAACGAGGTTGCTGCCGGGCTGGAGCAGCGCCTGGAAGCTGCCAAAGGAGTGTGCCGTTGCCATTGCAAAAGGCTCTGTGTTCGTATATGGGGCGGAAAGGTCAAGCCTTGGCTGCTTTGGCGGTGACAATAAAGTCGAGAACGCCCTGGCCAAGTTGCTTGAGAGGCTTGAGCAGGACGGTCTGGGAGAAAGGCGAAACGAGGGTTTTGGGATCGTTGTCGCCTGCGACCCTTTCCATTACCATCGTTCCTCAGACGAGCAGTTGGCTGAAACCGAAAAGGCACGGCTGTGAGAAAAGGAGGCATGTCCATGCCTTTGCCTGAAGAATTGTTGAAAACCGTACATCTGAGCGCTCGCCTGCACGACGAGAGAAACACCCTCCGCGATGAGGCCAAGGAGATGCTGGGCTTTGCCTGCCTGAAAGAGCTGACCCGAGCGCAACTGAACGGCCTGGTGCGGTTCGTGCTGCAAGCGGATGACAAAGAGCAGGTGAGCAGTTTCCTTAAAAAACAGATGCAACGCAGAGCTGCTCAGGCCACAGGCCTCAACTCTCCCCTGCCTGGGAGAAACCAGACGCTGGCAGAGCATCTTGAACAGTATTTTGCGGAAACGCTTTGGCAAAAGGCATGTGAGGCGGCAAAGACGGCTTATCAAAGCACTTGTTTGGCGCTTGGCAAAAAGCAGCCGGAAGAAGCGCCGCCAGATTTTGCTCAGGAGGCCTGGCGGCGGCTGGCTCGGGAATTCGCAGGTTATATAGCGGGGTGGCACCGTATTAAGACAACATAGGGAGGAAGGCATAGATGTTCACATCGCGATTGCTTAATCGTTACTTCATCACAGGGGAAGTGGCCTTAAAAACGCCGCTACACATCGGCAGCGGCAAGGGGGATGTCGAAACGGATTCCGCCGTGGTGCGCTACCTGAACGGCAATCCTTACGTCCCGGGCTCGTCTTTTAAAGGAGTTTTGCGCAGCACGATAGAACGCTTGGCAGGGGCATTGGGCTATCGCACGTGTTGCCTGGACGAAAGTAGCGGCTCCAAATGTCCAACTGTAGACGAGGAAGTCCAAAAGGGTTACCTGGAAATGCAGGAACGTGGTGAACGCGAGGAGAAGTTGCTGGAATTTCTGGATAAGCATCTTTGCGATACCTGTAAGGCCTTCGGCTCCCCTTTTGCCGGCTCCAAGGTGTTTGTGGATGATCTCGGCTTGAAGCCGGATGTTCATTTAGACAAGCGAGAAATCCGGGATGGTGTCGGGATTGACCGCGACACCGGCACGGCCAAGGGAAGAGTCAAGTTCGATTACGAAACCGTTCCGGCAGATGCTCGCTTCCAGATGAATATCGTGGCAGAAAACGCCACGTCCCAGGATCTGTCGCTGCTGGCCATTGCGCTCTGCGAGATGCAGCGGGAGGGGAACCTGCGCCTTGGCGGCATAACATCGCGAGGTCTGGGGTGGGGACAGTTGGTTGATGTTCAGGTGAGAAAGATCGACTTCAACGGTCCTCCGGCGGTGGTACGGGAGGCCTTGCTCGGGGATTGGCGAACGCTCCCAGCTGAAGGAGGCGCAGATTTCGTCAAGGAGCATCTGAAAACTAAGGAGGCACCCAAGCCATGCTAAAAGCGCTGAGATGCGAATGCCGCATTGCGTTCACTTTAACTCCGAAAGGCCCGATACTGATTAAACGGGATGTCAAGAAGGAGGAAGAGAATGAGCTTCTCAGGCTGTTCGGTGGCCGGCCCCCGGCGATGATGTTTGTGCGCACCCTGCGCGAAGGCAAACTGGTGCCCTATATTCCCGGAAGTTCGCTAAAGGGTGTGATGCGCAGTTACGCCGAGCGCATTGCCCGCACCCTACACGTTCAACAAGGCTGCTGCGACCCCTTCTGTGCCCCGGAGCCGGCCCAGCCCATTACAGACCCGAACACTTCTTGCTCGGAAAAGTTCGTGCACCGGCGAGACGGCAAGCGGCAAGGCAGAGTGATTCGGGGTTTAGATGAGAATCTCATCGGTGAGGTGGTCTATCGGGATGCCTGCCCGATCTGTAAGCTCTTTGGCTGCAGCTTCCTGCAGAGCAGGCTGCTTGTCTCCGACGGCTACACCGCTGCCTATGACAACGCCCGAGGCGACCGACTATACGGGCAGAGCAACTACGTAAAGCTACCCCGCCGACACAGCGTCGCCATCGACCGCTATACCGGCGGGGCAAAGGGAGGGGCGCTTTTCGATTTCGAAGTCGAAGAACAGGCAACCTTCGCTTTTACCCTCATTCTTCAGAATTTCGAACTGTGGCAGTTGGGCTTGCTCGCCTTCCTGTTCCGTGATTTCAGCGAGCAGTTTATCCCTATTGGGGCTGGCAAGTCCCGGGGGCTGGGACGTGTGGAGGGGAAAGTGGCAGAGGTCAAAATCGGCTACTTTGGTTCCGTTGGCAGCCTCAAGACAGGGCATATCCCAGGCGTAGACAAGCTGTTGGGCCAAAATGGCTACGGATTTGTTGCAGACGACGTGGTGCTGTTGCCCGACTGCCCTCCTCTCCATGCAGACGGCCCGTTGCGTCATACCTATACCTTCGATGCCGAAGGATCTCAGCGACTATTTGCTGCTGTTGCGCCGCGTTGGTGCAAACCTGATAACCGCGACGGCTATGACGGCTATATTGACTGCTACACCCCGCCTGAAAAGATGAAGATCGCATTCTTTAACACCATATCGCAAGGAAGTGGGCCAAGCGGGCAGCCTGGCAGGGAAGGAGGCGATGCAGTTTATGGCTAAGGCTGGATCCCTGCGCGGGGATGCTGCTGCCCTACGTAACGCGCTGGAGGAGCTGAATGAAGTAAAGGCGCTCCGCTATGTGCTGCTGGAGCGGGTGGACCGGATCAGGCTGGCGCTGTTTTCTTTTACACTAGGCACGAACCGGTTAGCGGAAAATCCCGACGAAAACTTTACTGAGTGGGAGGAGGGGCGCGCCTTCGGTCCGCTGGCGGAACTGCGCTGGAGCAAGCTGGGTGAAGGAAACTATCACATTTGCTGCCTGAGCGATGGATACGGCGTTTTCCCGTCTGGCATGTCTGGATCAGAGGTGGAGTTGTCGCAACACTGCCGCGCCGAGCAGGAGCATTACCTGTGGGGCGTCTTCGAGGACGACTCTAAGGCGTGGTATGACGAACGCATCCCGCAGTTCCTGGCCTATCCGCTCGAAGTGCCTCGAGGACGAGGACGCATGCGGGTGGTTCTGCGGACCGTCGAATACCTCCGTCTTACGGTTGCCAAGGATGGAACCAACAGTGAGGACCGTTTCGTCCGCTGGCAGGATTTAACTTTGAAGGAGGCGTAAAATGACAAAGTTCATTAACCCCTATAACTTTGTGCCCGCCGACCCTGTCCGGATCGACGCACAGCGGCAAGAGCCGGTGGGATTTCAGCACCGCTTCGCAGATAACCGCATGTCAGGGCGGCTTCATTGCACGCTTACGACGAAGACCTGCGTCTTTGTGCCCGACAGCGCGTCCGGCGGGCAGAACCAGCAAAAGCGGTTCCATCGGCAAAGTGGGCAAAGTGATGGACTGCTCACCATCCCTGGCTCATCGCTTAAAGGAGTCCTGCGCACCGTGGCCGAGGCTATTTCGAACTCCTGTTTCACGGTCTTTGCCGAGGAGGGCTATAAATATAGGCTGTTAAATCCTAGTTTAGAGGAAAAGTTATGCCGCGGGGCCTGGACTTCCCCGGCCAGCGGCACCAAATATGAATTAAAGAGCAACCGGGACGGCCGTCCCGCAATCACCTTCAGCCATACCCCACTGCTCGATGCGAAATTGAGGAGTGAACAGTGTCAACTCAACCGCTCGGCTGAGGGCTCGGGGCTGTGTGTCTGCTGCCGTTTGTTCGGGACAACGCCCAAGGGCGAGGATGAACAAACGGCTGGGGCGTTTGCCGGTAAGGTGCAAATCAGCGATGCCGCCGTATGCGGCGTTAAACAAGATAAACAAGAAGGCGCTGAAGAAGGCGCTGAAGAAGGCGCTGAAGAAGGCGCTGAAGAAGGCGCTGAGTACAAAGCAGTCAGCCCTCAAAACTATCCAGACCTGTTGTCCCGGCTGGTCGAGACCGCTTATATGCGTCGGTTCCATCTGAACAGCCCTAAGCCGCATCACGAGCCGTTCTACGTAGAAAACCGGCACGTGCGCGGCCGCAAGTTTTACCACCATCATGCCCGTGATCAGTTGTCCCGTGA
>QLUI01000091.1 GCA_018725345.1 Bacillota bacterium
ACCTCTTCACAGAGAGGCATTAGCCTATCATGATCCTCTTCATTTATATAACCTAAATCCTTGCTCAGAATTACATAATATTTAGTTTCCTCTAAAGAGCCATCGGCCATGTTAAGAAAATGGCTGTAATCTTTGTTGCTCTTCCTCTTAAATCCTTCCACTATATTCGCTGCTGTTGAAACCGTAGACCTTCGCATTTGTGAGCTTAAGCCAAACCTTTCTTCGCTTGGGAAATTCCTTGTAACCTCATATACATCCAAAGCCAATTGGTGGGCTTTCTGCCACACTTTTAAATCTCGAAAACTTTTCATTGCCATTTTATTCTTGACCCTTAATCCTTAATCCTGACCTCTTAATCCTCTCTATCCTGATCCTTAAAACACCATTCTTGCACTCTACCTGCGCTTCCCTGGCTAACTCCACTGGGGCAGGTAACTGGCCTATTACGATAATATGGTCGTTTTCCTCAAAGATATCCACCAGCGGCCCTATCCTTTTGCTCGATAGTAAGTCTTCTTCCAGCCACCAGCTAAACAGGACCTTCTCCCCGGTTACAGGGTCAACTTTAGAGCTTTGGAAGCTTACTATCTCCTTTCCCAGAACCCGCCTGGCGGCGGTGTTTATGGACTCCCTCAATCGAGACAGCACCTCCATATCAGTTTCTGCCCCGGTTAGCTCAGCTAGCTCACCGATTTCAGCATGCCGGTTCCACCACAGATACCACAGTATCTGCCGGCTTTTCCCATCCACCACATCTAAGATTCTACCCAGGTCTCCCTCAGCCTTCCTTTCAGGGAAAATATCAAGGTCGGCAAGAAGGCTTCCGATTTGTTCCAGAACATCCCGCTGGAGCAGCTCCCTCACCTTGTGAGAATGGAGGGCAAGGGAGAGGATTCGGGGCATATACTTATCATTGGGTGACTTCCCCTCTTTCAGCCATTTATTCACCACAGCCGGTTTACAATCGAGTTCGTTGGCTAATTTCCCTGCGTCTCTATATTCCTCCCACAGGGAGGCGAATATATCCAGTCTCAGGTTTTGCGGAATGAAGGGGGTCAATCTTTGGGCTGCTTCCTTCATTCTCTCATCCCTTCCAGCCACAGATGTAGCACCCCTTCTCTCCTAACTCCTTCGTTATTACCAGTCTGCCACACTGAGGACATTTAGTCTTATAGCTTGCCTCATCGGCTGGCCTGGTCTCCCCCCCGCTGGCTCTCTTTGCCTTGGCAAGCTCAAGTTCCTCTTCGGTTCCCTGCCAGCCGCAAGACCAGCAACCTTCGGCAAGAATCTGCCTCTTTGTCACCTTCTTTCCACAGGCAGGGCACATCGTCCAGTAAGTGGAAGCCTTCATCCTCTCCGCTTCCGCTATTCTCTCTCCATCCGACGCTTTCACGATCTGGTCTAAAATCGTTTTGGAAATCGGGTCAAAAATCATCTCCTCCCCCTTATCTGGCTTCTATCCGGGGTGCTGTTTTAGCATGAGCTGCCTTAGCTTTAGCACTCACCCAGCCACACCAGGGACATCCCTCATTAAGGAGCTCGTCCAGAATTACCCTCTTACTACACTGAGGACATTCGTCTTTAGCGACCATAGCCTCCTTCCAGGCAGCGGTTTCATAATTTGTCCCCGAAGGAAACTCCAGACCGTATTTGGCTGCGGTCTCAAAGGAAGCTAATGCCGCCCTCACCTTAATGCCTAATAGCTCAACCCCAGCCACCGACACAGTGATATCGGCATTGATTACCAGCCCCTTGTCCAGAATCCTATCAATTACATCAACTAGAGTTCCTGACGACTCCTTTTCTGCCGTTAGCGCCATGCTGTACCTCTCACCTTTTCTCGTATTTGGCTCTGATTTTCGCTTCCCTCCTCTGGTATTCCTCCACGGTTATCTGGTCGCTCTCAAGAAGGATTCTTAAATCCAGAATTTCATCCTCAAGCCCCGGTTTCTCCAGAAGTTCGGCCTGGGCCCGTTCCTTAACTTCTTCAGCCAGGATAGTGAGCCCTTCAAAGGGGAAAAGGCCCAGCTCCCAAATACCACCTGTTTCTGTCTGCCCCTTATCCAGCCGGTTCAGGTCATATTCTCTAGGGCGCCTCCCCGGAGGAGGCGGGGAAGGCTTCTCCCTCTTTGCTTCCTCAATCCTTTGAAGCACAGGGGAATACATCGGAGCCTTTAACTTCGTCCCTCTGATATACTTCTTTTTAGCCATTCTCTATTCAGGCTCTTGCAAAATTCCCGAAACATAGGAAATGTCATTCTGAACTTGTTTCAGAATCTCAATAAGCGAATGTGATATGAGACCCTGAAATAAATTCAGAGCCTGCCCTGAACTTGTTTCAGGGGTGACAAATTGCGACTTTTGCAAGAGGCTCTATTCTCCAAACATAATCCCGGCAAGCTCGCTTAAGTTCTCCAGCCCCCTGATTTCGTGGGGGAGTAAGGGTATGTAAATAATAGCATGGTCCGGTGATTTCGCCTCGATTTCCTGAATATACCTCTGCTGCTCTTTGCTCTTGGCAACACAGAAACCGCAGTCGGTAGGAGGGATTATCATATTAATGATGGTATGGAAGGAGGGGATTTTGAGGTTAGCTACGGATACCGCCAGGTCACCCATCTCCGCCACCCCCATCTCCTCAGGGATGGTTATCATTACAAACTCAGTCCCTTGAGGATTGGAAAAGACCTCTAATATCCTCCTTATATCCCGTGATAAATCCAGGAGGAGCTCTGTAGCCTTGGTTAGCTTCACCACTCCCCTGTATTTGGTAAGCAGCTTGAAGCCACTCTTAAGCCAATCCCTCACCAGGTGAGGGAGTTCCAGAAAACGAAGGAGGTGCCCCGAGGCGGCTGAATCAAGGACAAAGAGGTCGTAATCCCCCTCTTTCATAAGCTCCATAATCTTTCGCAGCGACATAAGCTCATCAAGCCCCGGGGGAGTGACAGATAGGAGCTCTTGTAAAATCTCCCGGTCGAACCTTACATCCACCCCGCTGCCCCCGAGAAACTTCTCAAAGATCTCATCTATGACATCCCGGTAATCCTGCTTGAAATCCTCAAGCATCTGGGTGCCATCAATCTCCAGAGCGTAGAGATTATCCAAGCCTGAAATCGGGGTGATATGGTTGCCAATATGCTGCTCAAAGCTATCGGAAAGGGCATGAGCGGGGTCAGTGGAGAAGGCAAGCACCTTTCTATCCGGCTTATGTTGAGCTAGATAAAGGGCGCTGGCGGCAGCAATAGAGGTTTTGCCCACCCCGCCTTTGCCTCCGAAGATGACGAACTCCTTTTTCAGGATGTTCAGGATGCTTGTCCTCGACTCCGATCGGGGATCGGAAAGCCCCCCTTTAGCCAGAGGGGTAACCTGAGGTAAGACCTCTGCCCTGGCGGGAGGAGTATATTTTCTCTCCTCGAAGAGTATCTGGGCATACTCGGTTAGACTCTCCCCCCTAATCTGGTGGGGGAAGAGGGGCAACTTGACAAGATTATAGGGGGCGAACTTCTGCTCAATCTCTTGCATATATCTCTCCCCCTGCTCACTTCTGGCAGAACAGAAGGGACATTCCCTCTCCCTACCGGTAACCCGGTTAACAATAATACTGTTAACGGGGATGTTATACCCCTTCAAGGTCTCTATAGCCTTTTGAATCTCAAATATGCTCATCGGCTCGGGGATGGTCACCGGGACAAACTCGGTTGTCGTGGCATCAGTGAGAAGCCGCCTTACCCTTCTTACATCTTCCATCTGGCTATCAATGAATTCATCACACTCGTCCCGGCGATACCTTCCGACCATTGTTTTCATCACAAAGCGATGCTTTTCCATGAGCATATCCATGAGATGGATCCACTTCTCCATCTGCTCAGGCAAGGAAAGGAGAACCATGGTATGCCCGGTAGGGGCAGTGTCTAAAATAATCAGGTCATATTCCCTGGCCTTAAGCAGGTCAGCGATGCGAATGATAGCCATCACTTCGTCCAGGCCGGGGAGGGACTGGGTGAAGAAGTCTTCAATGTCCTCCTTATCGAAATAGGTTCCCCGGTCGGCTATCTTCTTAATTACCCCTCCATGCCTGGCTTTATATTCCTCAAGCAATTCATTAGAGTCTATCTCCAGACCCCAAACATTCTCATTTATAGCGGTAATCTTATTGTCGATGGTGATGTTGAAGCTGTCGCCCAGGGAGTGAGCCGGGTCGGTGGACATAGCCAGAATCCTCTTTTTGGGGTCAGGCTTGCTTAAATGGAGAGCAGTAGCCGCTGCCGAGGTTGTCTTGCCGCTGCCCCCCTTACCGCCGAATATTATCAGCTTGAGATTGGGGTTAGCCAGAAAGGCAGACATTATTCCTCACCCCCACGGCGGCGACCTTCCTCCAACCTTTCCATCAGGGCGGCTTCTGCCATCATATACTCCTCCTCGGTTATCTCCTCCATCTCCAGCTTCATCTGAAGCTCTAGAAGGTCCTGCTTTATCTTATCCTCTCCATAAAGCTCCTCTTCAGCCATATCCCTGATTTTTTCTATAACCATGCAGAAGGGCTCTGCCAGAGCCTTGGCCAGAGTAAGGGCTAGATAAGTTTCTATAATTGGCATATCATTCTCCTCCCCAGTGGATTACTATATTAACGAAGTTAAACGGCGGGGCAGGACCCACGTAGCTGAGTTTCATCCTATTGGCATATTTCACCCTCAGCTCCTCTATCCTGTCATCGAATTCCTTCTCCCAGTCCCGGTCAACTAAGAAGGCAGCGTTCAGAAACATATTATCGCCAAAGGTCTTGTTAGTGCGAACATCGGCAGAGATCTTCCTCACGGCACCAACAAGCAGGTCTGCCTCCTTCTCCTTCTTTTTCTCCAAAGCCTCTTGAACCATCTCCCCCACCTGAATCATGCTGTCCCGAGCAGGATGGCGGGCAGCCCTATCCCTTAGCCTTTTAATGTCCTCCCTTTCCTTCAAAATCTCCCCAAAGATGGCTTCCATATCAAGCCACCGGGCTTTCACCCCTAGTTCAACCTTATTGTCCATATCACGGAGCAGGTCCTTAAATTCCCGGTATCTCTTCCGCAGAACATCTCTAACCTCCTGGGCACTATCGGCGACAGTGCCAAATCTCACCGGGAGAACAGTATATCCCTGTCTCATTACCTCTTCAATAGCTTTCTCGTGAGCAATGGTGTTCTCTCTGGTGGTAGCATACTTCTTTATCGGGGCATCGCTGATGACGCCGCTAAGCTCATCATAAGAGATGGTGGTAACAGGGTCACCTCTCCCACCAATGCCCAGAGGACCAAAGCTTCTCGCCTGATTAGTTTCGATAATACAGTAAAGATATTTACCTTCCTCAGCCATTTTCCCTCGCTTCCAGCTAATAGCCAACAGGTCACAGTTATTTTTCTGTCGGCTGTTAGCTGATGTCTGTTAGCTTACCGATTCTGACTATGTCTACCTTAATGAAGTCGTTGACATCCTTTTCTCGAAAGGAGCAGTTTTCTCCCTGGCAGTAATCAGCCAGAAGCTCATAGGCTTTGGATATATCCTCAAACCTTTTTTGAATTTCGGTATCACCGGGGTGCTTATCAGGGTGATACTCTGAGGACAGATTCCAGTAAGCCTGCTTTATCTGGGAAGAGGTAGCCTCTTCTCCTAAAGCCAGTAGATTTCTTGCCTTTTCTATTTCGGTAAACTCTGCCTTTTTGACCTCGGCGGTGCTGAAACTATAGGGTGGCAACGGTCCCACCCGTCTGAAGTTTATTCTGCCCTCGTATTTTTTATCTATCTCGTCCAGCTTCTGGTCAAAGGGCTCACCCTTCCCTTTTTCGATTAAAAAAGCGGTATTGATAAGCATGGTGGCATCCAGGGTATCGTGGAGGCAGAAATCCTGGGCGACTTCGGCCAAGGCACCGATTATCTCAGGGGCTAGCATTTCCTTCCTTTTACTTAAGTGCGCCTCAACCATCCGCCCCAGCTTTACCTTATCCTCCGTTGAGGGCTGTGAGCCTAGCTCCTGTTTAAATTTTATGATTTGCTCCTCCTGGGAGATGTCCTTGAACACCATATCCTTATTCCAGGTAGCGACCACGTCAAGCTCTACCTTGCCTTCCATAGCTTTAAGGGCGTCTTTGAACCTGGGGTAGCCCCTCTCCAGAATTCTCTTTGTCTCTTCAACACTGCTGGCAGTGGTTCCAAATTTGAGAGGGATAATGGTATGCTCTTTCATTACCTTCTCAATGACGGATTGGTGGCTGAAGAGGTAGCGAACTATCTCTTCCCTGGCAAGGCTGGTAAGAGCAGGCAGCCCTGAATCACTCACCACTGCTGCTAAGCTGTCATGGAGAACGGTGTATACTTCATCCCCACCACCGATGCCGATGGAACCGAAATTTTCCCCCCTCTCAGCTTGAATCACGCCATAAATATAGTTGCTCATCTCTGCGTCCCTTTTTCCTTCCTCTTCTTCCACCGGGCTGCTTCCTGCTCCAGAGCAACAACTCTGGGGTCGGGTAGCTTCTTTCCCAAAGCCGATGCCTTTTCCCTGGCCACGGCTCTCCTCAATATAACAGCCATAGTAGCTGAATTTGGTCTTCTCCCTTTCTTTTTACTCTCAGGCTGGTTTTGCTCAGCCCACTGGGCTAATCCCTGCTGCAGCCAGCCAGCTACTCCTAAATCCTGAGACTGCCCCTCTATCTTTGACTCGCCCTGAATCAAGTTCAGGGCAGCCTTCTCCCGCTCTTCTTGCCTCTTCCTGAATCCTTCCTCATCCTTCTTTCTCTGCCAGGCTTCAGCGGCTCGCTCTAAAGCCTCAAGGTGAGGGTCTTGTTTTTTTCTTCCCCGGGCTCTGGCTATCTCCTTGGCCATTTCCTTCCTGCCCAGCTTATGAGTAGCCATACGACCTCTGATTCTCGGTTTTGCCTCTCCCTTCTTTAACCCAACAGGTTCCCATTCCATAACTATCTCCCTTTAATGGTGACCACCCCGCTGCCTTTACATATTCGGCAGGGCAGCTTACTCTGAAGTTCCTTGCCCTTTCCCTTACAATTTGGGCAAGCCTCGATTGGCTCAACGACAGGGACTACCCCTTTGCCCTTGCATACCGGGCAGGTAACCCTGGAGCCAACCTTTGATACCCCTC
>QLUI01000092.1 GCA_018725345.1 Bacillota bacterium
AAAAGGAAGTGTGGGAATGGATTAAGTCCGTTCTTGTGGCTGTCATTTTGGCACTTATTATCCGGGCATTCCTGATAGAGGTTTTTCTGGTGCAGGGTCAGTCAATGTTGCCCACACTTCGCGATAGGGAGCGGCTAGTCGTCAGCAAAATACAGTACTATTTCCGCCAGCCTTTACCTGGCGAAATAGTGGTATTTAAGGCTACCGATCAAAGAGACTTTATTAAGCGCGTTATTGCTATCGTCGGCGATGAAGTACGTATTGAGCCTGAGGGCGTCTATGTTAACGGTGAACTAATAGAGGAGCCATACATTCTGCAAAGGGCCAGGGAACCATTTGGTCCGGTGCTAATTCCTGATGGTTCAGTGTTTGTCATGGGCGACAACCGCAATAACAGTATGGACAGCCGCCATCCCAGCGTGGGCCTTGTTTCGTTGGATCAGATCAAAGGAAAAGCCATGGTAGTGTTTTGGCCGCTGGAAAGTAAACGTATTGTCCAACACCGCTAAAAGGCAGGTTATGTCATGGATGTACAATGGTATCCCGGCCAGATGGCCAAAGCCAAAAGAGTTTTACGTGAGAACCTGAAGCTGGTGGACGCTGTGATTGAAGTATTAGATGCTCGTCTGCCCGCCTCCAGCCGTAATCCGGATATCCGAGAATTGCTGGAAAGACGTCCGGTAGTAGCAGTATTGACTCGCCCTGATCTGGCTGACCCGGTTCAGACAGCAGCCTGGTTGCACAGCTTACGGGAAGACTATTTTGCTGTCGCCGCAGCAAATGGCACCACAGGGGAAGGCATAAAAAAGTTGATGCAGTTGTTTTTGACTTTGCCCCGCCGTCGAAAGCACGGGCAACGTCCTTTGCGTTTGATTATTGTAGGTATCCCTAACGTAGGCAAATCATCGCTGATTAATCGGTTAATCGGCCGCAGCGCCACCAAAACTGGCGATAAACCCGGCATTACTAAACAGCCGCAATGGGTAAGTCTGCAGGCAGGTCTGGAGCTTTTAGATACACCTGGTATGCTTTGGCCGAAAATCAGCTGCAAAGAACAGGCTTTCAGACTTGCCGTCGCTGGCGCAGTGAAAGATGAAATTCTCGATCCGGTGGAATTGGGGATTGAGCTGGTCTCTTTCATGCGGCGGCATTTTTGGGAAGAACTGCAGCAGCGCTATAGCTTGGAAAATTTTACTGCTGATGCTCAGGCAATTCTGGCTGATATTGCCAAACGCCGTGGCTGTCTGCTCAAAGGCGGCGCTGTGGATCTGGAAGCGGCGGCACGGCTGCTTGTCAAAGACTTGCGCGAGGGACGACTTGGACGGATAACATTTGAGAGACCGGGAGAACAGGAAGATGAAGCTGAGGAACTTTGCCAAGATGACGGTCGAGAAGATTTCTTGCTCACTGAGTGAAGCTGCTCCAAACGGAGAAGAGCTTATCCGTCTCTCTGCAGACAGACGCACCGGTGCGCGACGCCTGGCTGAGCGCTACCTGGCTAGAGGCGAGCGTGAGCGGCGCGAGAGTGAGCGCATTAGTGCCATGCTTAGCTATGAGCGGGCGGCCCGGGGGAACGGATTTATCACTATTGCCGGCGTTGACGAGGCTGGTCGGGGGCCGCTAGCCGGTCCGGTCGTGGCTGCAGCCGTCATTCTGCCCGAAAACTATTATTTGCCCGGCTTGAATGATTCAAAAAAAGTAAGCCCCGCAAAGAGGGGAGAACTTTACCTGGCGATCACTAAAGCTGCCAGAGCTTGGTCTGTTGCTGTGGGTGAGGTGGCAGAAATTGACAATTACAATATTCTCATCGCAAGCAAATTGGCCATGGGCAGGGCGTTAGCTTCTTTAGCTGTTGCACCAGATTTTGTTTTGTTAGACGCCCTTGAACTGGAGGAGTTGTCTGTTTATCAGCTGGGTATTATAGGCGGCGATAGCCTCTCCCTTTCCATTGCGGCAGCTTCAATTATTGCCAAAGTTACCCGTGATCGCTGGATGTGTGAAATAGACAAGCTATTTCCAGGCTATGGATTTGCAGTGCATAAAGGATATCCAACAGCACTGCACCGCCAGGCAATTGCTAAACTTGGTCCATGTCCGATGCACCGCAAATCATTTTTGCTTTTGCCGGAGGAAAAAGATGAAATCGCTAGGGAAAAACGGTGAAGAACTGGCCGCTACCTACCTAGTAGGTCAGGGCTATGTGATTTTGGCGCGTAACTGGTGCTGCCAAAGCGGTGAGCTTGACATAGTAGCCAAGGATGGTGACACGCTGGTTTTTATTGAAGTAAAGACTAGGCGTTCCGCGCTCTGCGGTTCTCCGGCAGAGGCGGTGGACGAGAAAAAACAGCAAAGAGTGCGTCTTGTTGCTCGTCACTATCTGTACGAAAATAGAACTGGCGCTGCAAAATATCGCTTTGACGTAGTGGCTGTTAATGCTGCTGATAAAACCATTAAAATTATTAAGAATGCATTCTAGTAGTAAGCCTGACTTACTTTTTTGCCTTGCAAAGTGCCAGGCATTTTTTTTATTCAAATCTTTAGTCACCAGCGACTTATGAATTTTCACAAGAATTGTTCATCGTCCAGTTTTTTTGGCTAGTGAATAGTGCAAAATCTTCAGGCTGGAGAAGAAACGCG
Source organism: Bacillota bacterium (assembly GCA_018725345.1). GTDB lineage: Bacteria > Bacillota > Dethiobacteria > Dethiobacterales > Dethiobacteraceae > GPS1B09. Next base: position 2,638 of record QLUI01000092.1, read on the forward strand.
AGCTTCTCTTTTGTCGTTTACCGAAACGAGTGTTTGTGATAAAATGGGAATAATTAGGAAAAGAGGGATAGGATGCTGGCTAGTGTAACCGGCTGTACGGTGATGGGAATTGAGGGTAGGATGGTAGAAGTGGAAGTGTACTTATCTGCTCAACTGCCCAGTTTTGATATTGTGGGCTTACCGGATGCGGCAGTTCGGGAAGCACGTGATCGTGTGCGCGCGGCGATAAAGAACAGCGGATATAAGTTTCCGCAGCAGCGGATTGTGGTAAACCTGGCACCGGCAGACCTAAAAAAAGAGGGACCGCAGTTAGATTTGACGTTAGCCGTAGGTATTTTAGCCGCCAGCGGACAACTGGAGCTTAATAATCTCTCGCTGGTCGTCTTTGGAGAACTCGCTCTTGACGGTGCTCTTCGCCCTGTGCGAGGCGTATTGCCCATGGTTATGGCAGCCCGGGACACCGGTGTTAAAACAGTTCTTTTGCCATTGAGCTGTGCGGCAGAAGGGTCACTGGTGAGTGGTGTAAGCATTCTGGGCAGCTCATCCCTAGTTGAAGCTATTGCCATTCTCAGCGGCAAGCTAAAGGCGCCTGCGGTAGTGAAACCTCCCCGCTCTCTGCTGCTCACGGGAGCAGACTTTAGTCGGGTCAAAGGGCAGGAAGGGGCTAAGCGTGCGCTGGAAGTGGCGGCGGCTGGGAATCACAGTGTGATGATGTCAGGCCCTCCCGGTTCGGGGAAGACTATGCTTGCCCGTTGTTTACCCACCATCCTTCCATTTTTAAGCGATCAGGAAAGCTTGGAGACGACAAAAATTTACAGCGCAGCAGGGTTGCTGCGAGAAACGGCTACTCTGATTAGTAGGCCACCTTTTCGAAGTCCTCATCACACAATTTCTTCCGCAGCTCTATGCGGAGGAGGCAGTTTGCCCCGCCCCGGCGAGGTAAGCTTGTCACACAATGGCGTTCTCTTTTTGGATGAGCTGCCTGAATTTCGTCGTGAAACATTGGAAGTACTGCGACAGCCATTGGAAGAAGGATTTGTGACTGTGACAAGGGTTCAGGCATCTTATACATACCCTGCCCGTTTTTTGTTTTTGGCGTCAATGAATCCCTGTCCGTGCGGAATGTATTCCGACCCTACCGTAGAATGTGTTTGCAGTGAAGGGCAGATCCGCCGTTACCGTCACAAAATCTCAGGGCCGCTTTTAGACCGGATTGATGTCTATATTGAAGTAACACGCCTCCGTTATGAAGATTTAACCTCAAGAAAGGAGGTTAAATCTTCTAAAGAGATGGCTGTAAGAGTGGATATTGCCCGAGAACGTCAGCGGCGACGTTTTGTTAAAGATAATATTTCATGTAATGCGCAGATGAACACTGAACATGTTCAGTTATATTGTGAACTGGATACTGCCGGACGTGAGATGCTCCGCAACGCGTTTTCGCGGCTACACCTTAGTGCCCGCGCCTATGACCGAATCCTTAAAGTGGCACGTACCATCGCAGACCTAGATGAAGAGCAAAAAATTCATGCAAAGCACCTGGCGGAAGCAATCGGCTATCGGCAGAGTGAAAGCTTTTCCCGCCTGGCATAAAAGCTAGGATATTTCTAAAGCGCTGTAAACATGAGTGAATGCGCAGAATGTAAAGTGTATAAATGTTGTCAAGGGGTGGTTTCGCTCATCAGAACTGACGCATGATTAATGAAAGTCATACCTACTAAGGATTTAAGAGGCAAAGCAGAAAAATTTTGTCGCAAAAGGGACTGATCAAGCCAAAAAAAATATGAGATAATAGTGTGGGAAGATATAGATGGGGGGCTCACACTATGGCAGATAGCTCAGGAAAAGATATCCTGCTATGCGGGCGGGATTTTACAGAGCAGGACCTTTGGGTAGTAAAAGAAACTGTGCGCCGATTTCCTCGGCTTTCTCAGACAGAGTTAGCACACACTATTTGCGAGAAAAAGAGGTTGCTCCCAACGGCGATAACAAAACAGGAGTTTCCGAAACTGCCGCTCACCCTGCTGATGGACGGACTCTATGCGAACGGGCCGGTTATGGAAGTCTGCCGTAAAAACAAGTGGGAATTTATGATTGTGCTCAAGGACAAATCGCTCCCTTCTGTATGGCAAGAAGCCAAGGGGTTGATGCGTCTGAATAGCGAAGGTGAGTACCGATATGAGCGGACGTGGCAGGGCCGACGGCAAGTATTCAGGTGGGTTAACGGGATCGAGTATGACTATATTTCCGGCAAACATAAAATCCTGGCAATTCATTTGGTGACGTGCGATGAAAGCTGGGAAGAGATCGATAAAAAGGGCTGTACGGTAATGAAAACATCCCGTCACGCCTGGATTTCCAGTGAACCGATTAACTGGAAGAATGTCCATGAACGCTGCAATTTGGCGGCCCGAAAACGTTGGTTACATGAGAACAACATTTTGAAAGAGAAGCATCAGGGGTACCGGTATGAACACATTATTTCACATAATTGGAATGCGATGCGGGGATATCACTACCTCATGCATATTGGCCGCATGCTAAATGAAATGGTACTTCATTCGATTTCCCTGACGGAGCATCTCAAGGAAGTCGGTGTTCAGTCATTTATCCGAAAATTTTTCATTGCCATGACCCAAAGAAGCTTGGATACGGAGCGCATTCGTCAACGGGTGAAATCTACCTGCCAACTGCGGTTGGTACTGGAAGAAGATTGGAAAACAAGCCGACAGTTAGCCTAGCGAACGAACACATCGGCAGACCTGTGTCTGGTGTGACAGTACCCGTCTGCCCGTTTGTAGGCGCGTAGCATGTTGAAATGAGCAAAAGCAGTCCGGAAAGAATGTGTTGCTGCGGATGGACCGGGATTTTCCCGGAAAATCCATAGGTGCAGAGGCAAAAACACCAGTTTCAGACCTCACGAGATTTTTAAACCTTTTCATGCGTCAGCTCTGCAACCCAATTCGACTGCTTGATATGCGAGTGGTTTTCTGGTATAACGTTATTGCAAGCCACGGCGATTTCATGAATCCAATTCCTTCCAAGACCATATTGTAAATTTTTTCACAAACGCCTTTGCAACATCCAATATTAAATTAAAAGAAAAGTCTCTGCATGCGCTTTTTACAGACACTTGCAGTGATTTGCCGCTTGTAGCCGTCCGGAATTTATCCTTAGTACACTCATACATAGCACTCCAATAGAACCAGATATTCCTTTGCACGGAGATATCCAGTATTTGCAATGTCTTTGAGCCTTTACAGCCCTTATCTGTCCTTAAAATTTAAGTCGAGCAGAAAATCCCTGTATTCATCATCCATAAGTGCAATGAATCTTTTTTTCCTCATGCTTTTTTTTGGATATCTTGTCGTATCAGCTTTTGCCGTATTAAAGGCAATTCTTTTTAGTACCGCCATATTCTGTGGTGCCTTCCCATTCCTCGTCGTGTTTTCGTCATCCCGGAACGTTACGTCAAGGGACCAGTGCATGGATTCGACGCTCCAGTGCCCCCTGGCAGCAGCCGCAAAATCTTCTATATCGTTTATGCTGCATATGTACTCGCATTTTTCAAAAGTTTTTTTCCCGGTTGCAATTATCTCAGCTTCTCTTTCCACCCTACCTATACCGGTCAGTTTCTCCCAATCCTTTTTTGCGTCTATCATTCAATCGGTATCGGTAGAAAAGTAATATATCCTTTTTTCTATTCTGCCATGCCCCTTTTCCACTGTTGTAAGCATGTCCAAGCTTCCATCCCCAAATTTCTCATTCCCATTATCGGATTCCTTATGCTCTTTCAGTTCATCAATAACCCCGGATTTTTCCAAGTCCTCGAAATAACCTTCAACCTCGTTATGCAAAGTTTTTTGGTTGCCTTTGAGACTCAATACATAGTCTGCTTTATTATCCCTGACAATTTTTTTTGCTATCTTCCACTGCGTCCCAAGGGCGTCAATGGTGACAATACAACCTTCTATGTGCAACATATTCAAAAGTTCCGGTATTGCTGTTATTTCATTACTCTTTTCTTCTGTCTTCACCTGACCCAAAACAAGATTGTGGGATCTACAAAGTGCACTTACTATATGCACACCCTTCCCACTTTTGCCATTTTCCTGCGAACCACGCATGGTTTTTCCGTCTATGGAGACTATGTCTTTTTCAGCCAGGTCAACCACCTTTTTCATCCACGCTGCAAAGCACTTTTCAAATTGCTCTGGATTAATCGCATTAAACATTCTCCATATGGTTATTGTAGAGGGTATCCCGTTTGGCAGTTCCAAGTATTTTCTCAACCAGTTTTCGTTATGCCTTGCCCATAGATGTATTTCGCACCACTCATTGCATCCGCTTATCACTGCCGATACTGCAAGGAATAGTATGTCGATCAACTTATGCAATACCTTTCCTTCTTCTCTTTTGTCTTCTAATACCTCAAAACTTTTGAAAAA
>QLUI01000093.1 GCA_018725345.1 Bacillota bacterium
TAGTGTCCTGTACGCTATTTGTGTGTCTATACAAGATATGTTACAATAATCTTTGAATCCGTAAGTGGCGCAGTATTCTAGTTGACGCGGCCGTTTTCGAGGACGGGCCTAAAAATCCGTAAAGGGCATAGCGATGAAGTTCTTGGTGCTGGCTGCCGACGCCCAGTTGGGGGCTGGTGCTGAGAGTTAAGGGGATGGGGCGATCTGCAAAGGCATGTAGGCGTTGACCCTATCCCCGTGGAGACCCAAGTATGTGGTGAATTGCCGTAGTTGGCAAAGGATTACGGCTTGGGAAGAGAACCTGTATGCGGTTTGCGCTGTGTACAGTGTAGCCTGCCTTGAGTGGTAGCGGTGGAGTGCTTGCATGAAACCGGTGCTGCAACAGAGGATAGGATCGGTAACCGCGTTATCGAGGAAAACTCCTAGACTGTTCCTTTTAGGGAGATCCGCCAAGGATTAAAGTACGGACTAAGTGGTAATTCAGCCTCACTGCTGGCGACACAGTGAAATTAATCTTAAAAGGAAACTGCCCGGATGGCGACGTCTGGGTGATTAATTGGGAAAGCCTGCTGGACCTCAAGCCGTAACGTTTATTTGGCGGGTTGCTCACCTACGGATACATACATTATAATACTATGTAGGCTCTTTTTTTATTGCATATGAAACTATATCCTACAAGAAAGCTACAATCCTATGCAAGGGGGTATGTTTTGGGGGATTCCCCCCTTATTCTTGTTGCGATGAAAAATATTTGCTCTTGCTTATCAAGAAGAAACAGGAACCAGTTTTGGTTTCGATGAGGTGCCATGGTTAATAATCGCAAAAGGAATGAGAACTTGCGCTGGAGTATAACTATTACAGCAGTTACATTTATGCTTGCCACTTTGATAAGTATTGTGGCGCAGTTTTTATCTCGCAGTGTTGCATCCTTTTATTTGACAGTGCTGATACTATTAGCGATCATCTTCACCGGTATTTTGTTTGACATGATTGGGATTGCGGCTACCGCTGCCGATGAAGTGCCACTGTTAGCAAAGGCTGCGAAGAAAGTGGCCGGTGCGCGCGAGGCATTATATCTAATTCGTAATGCTGACCGTTTCGCCAATTTTTGCAACGATGTGGTGGGAGATATCGCCGGGATTATTAGTGGCGTTATTGGCGCTTTATTGGTGCTGCGGCTTATTACAAGCGGTGTTTTTGTTGAAAATCCGCTTCTCAGCATTATTGCCACAGGGGTTATCTCTGCCTTAACGGTAGGTGGTAAGTCCTTTGGCAAGGCGCTGGCCATCGAGCGTTCCACAGAAATAATTCTTACATTTGCCTATATTTTGACTTGTATAGAAGCAATCTTGCCAGGCAAATTATTTTTTGGACGTAGTTTGCCGCCACGGCGAAAGTGAGGCGCGGATAAGTTGGGTGCTTGGTTGTCTTCGGTTGATGGGCCGGAAGATCTTAAAAAAATGAATGTGCGTGAATTAAATGAACTGGCGTGTGAAATCAGGACATTTCTTTTAGAGTATGTCTCGCAGACAGGTGGCCACTTGGCTCCCAATCTTGGGGTTGTGGAACTGACGCTGGCTTTACACGCTGTTTTCGACAGCCCCCGCGATCAGTTGATTTGGGATGTGGGACACCAAAGTTATGTTCATAAAATCCTGACTGGTCGGCGTCATCTTTTTAATACGTTGCGACAGTACCAGGGACTGAGTGGCTTTCCCAAGCGTAAAGAGAGCGAGCATGACGTGTTTGAAACCGGTCATAGTTCCACCTCTATTTCCGCGGCGCTGGGGCTGGCACATGCCCGTGACTTGCGGGGGGAAAAAAATCATGTGATCGCAGTGATTGGCGATGGTTCGATCTGCGGCGGCATGGCGTTTGAAGCTTTAAACAATGCGGGGGATACGGGTACAAACCTGATTGTGGTATTAAATGATAACGAGATGTCAATTTCACAAAATGTGGGCGGGTTAGCTGCATATCTGGGTCGATTGCGTACAGACCCGAAATATTTTCGACTAAAGGAAGATGTCGAAGAAATAGTCAAACGGATCCCGCACATTGGGGGAAAAGTGCTTAAATCGGTGGAGCGAGTCAAAGATGCTTTCAAATCCCTGATTGTGCCTGGAATGTTCTTTGAGGAATTAGGGTTTACCTACCTTGGTCCGGTTAACGGACATCAAATTGAAGATTTGCTTGGTGTGTTGCGTGGTGCAAAGAAAACTCACGGTCCTGTTTTAGTCCATGTGTTGACTAAAAAAGGTAAAGGATTTATTTCCGCTGAATGTAAACCCGACTTTTATCATGGAGTCGGGCCCTTTGATTTGAGTGACCCGCCTGATCCAGGGAATAGCAGTGGTGTACCGTCTTTCACGGAAATATTCAGTGATGCTTTAATGCAAGCTGCGAAAGAGAACGATAAAATTGTAGCTATTACTGCTGCCATGGCTTCAGGAACCGGTCTTGATAGTTTTGCCCACGCATACCCCCTCCGCTTTTTTGATGTGGGAATTGCCGAACAGCATGCAGTCACGTTTGCGGCCGGACTGGCGGTAAAAGAATTTCGTCCTGTGGTGGCTATTTATTCCACTTTTTTGCAGCGTGCCTTTGACCAGATTTTGCATGATGTCTGCATGCAGAACCTGCCGGTACTGTTTGCCTTGGACCGAGCAGGGGTTGTTGGTGAAGACGGAGAAACGCATCATGGTCTCTTTGATATCTCGTATTTGCGTCAGATGCCCAATATGTCATTTATCGTCCCCCGTGACGGAAATGTCCTTCGCTCCGCTCTGATTACCGGACTGGCGCATCAAGGGCCGGTGGCGATCCGTTATCCCCGAGGCAAAGCAGAGGGCGTGTTAGTAGGTAATGCCGAACCTCTTCCCTGGGGGCGCGGTGAAATGCTCCGCACCGGACGGGATATAACTGTGTTAGCAGTCGGAACCCTTGTGGAGGCTGCCTTGGCTGCCGCGCTTCAGTTGGCGGAAAAAGGAATTTCTGTAGCCGTGATCGATCCAATATTTATTAAGCCGCTTGATGCGGAAATGATTCTAGCTGCGGCGCAAGACAGTCGCTACGGTTTAGTTACTGTGGAAGAACATGTGCTAGCAGGTGGGTTTGGATCGGCGCTTCTGGAATTTTTGGAGCAAAACAAATTAACTACTATTCCGGTAAAAAGGCTTGGTGTTCCAGACTGTTTTGTGGAGCACGGTGCCAGGGAGATACTGCTTAGCAAGCTGGGTTTGACGGCACAACATATTGCGGTAAGCTGTCTCGAATTGGTCAAGGAGACGGAGAAAAATTTGCCATGGCTACAGAGCGGAAGAGAATAGATGTAATGTTGACGGAACGCGGCTATTTTCCTAGCCGGTCGGCAGCCCGCGCAGCGTTGATGGCAGGGCTTGTTTTTGTTGACGGGTGCAAAGTAGATAAAGCGGGAACGCTGGTGGCAGCTGAAATAACCATTACTGTCAGAGAACTGCCTCGTTACGTTTCTCGCGGCGGCCTTAAACTTGAGAAGGCGCTTTGTGACTTTAAGCTTGATGTAGCGGGACGGATTGCCCTGGATGTCGGTGCTTCAACCGGAGGCTTTACTGACTGCTTGTTGCAGCACGGCGCGCTCAAAGTTTATAGTGTAGATGTCGGCTACGGACAGCTTGACTGGCGTCTGCGACAGGACAAGCGCGTTATTTCTCTGGAACGAACTAATATTCGTAGATTGTTGCCTGAGCAGATTACGGCTCAACTGGAGTTTGCCACCGTAGATGTTTCATTCATCTCTCTAAGACATGTGTTGCCGGTGCTTAAGCTGTTTAATGTGCCGGAAGCGGTAGTATTAGTGAAACCACAATTTGAAGTGGGAAAAGGCAGGGTGGGCAAAAAAGGGGTTGTCCGTGATCCGCAGGAACATCAGGAAGTGCTGGAGAACGTGATCTCCTTCGCTGCAAAGGAAGGCTATCAGCTGGGCGGCATGACATTTTCCCCTATTAAGGGACCGGAGGGGAATATAGAATATCTTGTTTATCTGACTGTCAGTAGGCCAGCCGTGCCAGCAGAAGATTCCACAGCTATAGTAGCTACTGCTCATGAGTGGCTGGCTGAAAAAGGAGACAGGCCTGCGACTAACGAATAATATTTTTGTGGCAGGTGATTTTTGTGGAAAATAAAGACTGGATTATCCTGGGCTTTCTGCTCATTGCTGCTTTTGTCTTCTGGGTAGGTCGCCGCCGTTTGGGGCGGATTACAGATCAAAGGGCTGCAAAGTCTAATCCGCGCGCGCGAGCCATACTAGAAGAGTCAGGGTATGAGATAGTTAAAATAAAGCCCTCATTAACTGTCCGCATGGAAGTTGACGATCAGCCGTATCCCTTTGTCTTAAAGAGTGATTTTATTGTTTCTCGCGGAGGACGTCGTTATCTTGTTAAGTTGCAACAGGAAAATAAACAGGTTAGGTTGCAATCAAAATTAGGCAGAGACTCTCACTTGCGCGATGTTTTGGCTTTTCGGGCAGATGGCATCCTGGTTATCAATATGAAGAAGGAGACGCTGAGCCAGGTGCGTTTTAGGATTTAAGCAGGAGGAATGATTCATGAAAGGAATCGGGATTGTCCCTAACTGGAAGAAAAAGAAGGAAGCTGAAGCTATCCTAAACCGCATTGTAACATTTTGCCAGGAAAAAAGTATCAGGCTTTATCTACCGCAAACAGCTGAGTTGCCAATACAAACTTCTATCGATATTCTGTCGTTGCCGGAGTTTGTGGGCAAGACTGATTTTATAATTGTGCTTGGCGGTGACGGCACTATACTACAAGTAGCCCGTCAGTTCTCCGGTTCAAACCTGCCTATCTTAGGGGTTAACCTTGGACAGATGGGCTTCTTGGCTGAAGTAGAACCGCCCATGCTGGAAATTGCCCTCCAGATGCTGCTAGATGGCAAATATAATGTGCAGCATAGGTTAATGCTCTCTGCGCGAGTATTTAGGGATGGCAAGCTGGTGGCGGAATATACAGCCCTCAATGATGTGGTTATTTCCAAAGGGCCGTTTTCTCGGATTATTTATCTAGATACCTATGTAAATGATAAACATCTTGAGACCTACCCCAGCGACGGGGTTATCATTTCAACACCGACTGGTTCTACAGGTTATTCGCTTTCTGCCGGCGGTCCCATTGTGAATCCGGCTCTCGAGGTAATGATTATTACACCAATTTGTCCTCACCTGCTTCATCACCGTACTGTAATTGTGGCTAGCAACGAGCGTGTTTCCATTCGACCTTGGACACGGCAAGCGGAAGTGGTAATCACCGTTGATGGACAGGAGGGTTTTAAACTTCATGACCATGATGAGGTGCAGGTGACAAGAGCGCCGCTATCCACCCCGCTTATTCAGCTACATAGTACTGACTTTTATACGCTTCTCCATCGCAAGTTGGCTAAAGTGATCTATCGGGAGCCGGAAAGGATGTAAAACAATGCTTCGACTGCTGGAAGTGCAAAACTTAGCTTTGATTGATAATCTCTCTTTTTACCCCGCCGAGGGTCTTAATGTGATTACTGGCGAAACTGGTGCAGGCAAGTCTATGCTGCTTGGCGCTATTAGTCTGTTGCTTGGCGAACGCGCCACCGCGGAAGCTATTCGAGCGGGAGAAGAAGAGGCATCTATGCAGGCCGTTTTTTCGAACGCGCAGTCTTATCTTGACGGCGAGAGCGAAACGGTAGAAGATTTATCGCTCTGTCGAGAAATCAGAGTGAACGGTCCGAATATTTGCCGCCAGAATGGTCGTGTGCAGCCGCTTACGGCCATGTCAGCACAGGCAAAGCGCCTGGTGGATTTGCACGGGCAGAATAAGCAACAGTCTTTGCTAGATTCTGATACCCAGCGGGAATTACTGGACCGATTTGGCGGAGCAAAGTTGCTTTACTTGCGTGATGAAGTAGGAGAACTTTACAGTAAGTTGACCGCTCTTTTCCGTGAACAGGAGAAACTGGGCGGCGATGAAGCAGCGCTTGAGAGGCAGATCGATTTTTTGCGCTTTCAATTAACGGAGATTGAGTCAGCAGGGTTGTCGGCTGGAGAAGAAGAAGTACTGGAGCGCCGTTTTCGCCGTCTTAGTCATGCCGGGCAATTAAGTACAGTCTCGGCTAAGCTTTATGCTGAAATATATGAAGGTGTTGACGCTGCCGCAATTGTCGATCGTCTTGGGATGGTAAAAAAAGAACTGGTTTCGGCTGCAAGCATGGACGAAAATTTAGCTGAAATCTTAGAGAACGTGGTATCGTTAACTAACCAGTTGACTGAGGTGGCTCGAGAGTTACGCAGCTACCATGAGGGCATCTGCTTGGATGAGGCAGAGATGCAGGAAGTGAGTCTGCGTCTGGAGACGTATAAAAAAATCAAAAAAAAATATGGACCAAGCATTGCCGACGTGGAAAAACTGGCGGCTGCTATTTGTCTTGAGTTGCGAGAAATCGAGGGGCGCAATCAGAAACGGACTGGTATCGAACGGGAAATAAGTTCGACAAAGGAAATCCTAAGTAAGCAGGCAATGGAATTAAGAAGTCTGCGCCAAGAGGTTGCCGTTCAATTGGCTGGGAAAATCAACGAGGCCTTGCAAAGTCTTTCCTTGCAAGGAGCCACGCTGGAGATTGTTTTTCATCCTTTAATGACTTGTGTCGCTCACGGTTGCGACGCCCTTGAATTTGTATTTTCAGCCAACTTAGGCGAGCCTTTACGGTCTTTGGCGAAAACAGCTTCTGGCGGCGAAATATCCCGGGTCATGCTGGCGATAAAGAGTGTGCTGGCTGAGCAAGATGCGGTACCCACATTGATTTTTGATGAGATTGACGCCGGCGTCGGTGGTTTTACTGTTCGGGCAGTAGCAAATAGACTTCGACAATTGGCGCGTCATCGGCAAGTTATTTGTGTCACCCACCAACCATTGATTGCTGCTGCTGCAGACCATCATTTTATCATTTATAAAGAAGTGTCTCTCGGACGTACTGTAACGCGCTTGCGTAAGCTTAAAAATGAGGAACGTGAAACCGAGCTTGTTCGGATGATGGGTGGAGAGGAAGGTG
>QLUI01000094.1 GCA_018725345.1 Bacillota bacterium
AAGAACTACCGCCGTCTTTTGTCCCTTTTCGTCTACAATATACCTTTCTTGAAATTTTCCCATATTTATCTTCCTCAAATTGTAACTACACAGCCCCGTTCGCCCTGAGCCTGTCGAAGGGGGCTGTGCATGGTTCGACAAGGCTTCGGCGTGAGCTCAGCCGAACGCTCACCACGAACGGCATGACGGGTGAGTAGTTACCTCAAATTTTCAACAACCGATTTCCCCTAACTACACTTAGTATACCCACAAGCATAACAGATATGACACCCCTCCTGATAGACCAGGAGGCCGCCGCATTCGGGGCATTGCCCGCCCGTGATGCCTCCGGGATTCATGGCGGCGCTATTCCCGTCACTCCCCCGTTCCTCGGCTCCTCCGCCCCTATCCCCCGGAGACTTGCGACCCAAATGTTTCTCCAGCACCGTGCCGATGGCATCGGCACAGGAGAGCACCGCATGTCCCCTATCCCAGGCGATGGAGGGACACCTGATCCCTTTGACCGGTGGTATTCAGCCCTGGATCAATGTCCAATATCTTCATTTATCGCGCCTGGTTCACTTTAGTCAATTTTGGGAAGCATCGCAAAGACACTACTATATTAAAAGGCAAGCCTCCCGTATGAAATCAGGTAGCAAGGCTTCAGTGGGTGGCCTTGTACTGCAATTCTATGGCTACCGATGTATCCCTTCCTGCCAATGATGTCAACCGGGAAACATAGCTATAAGTAGCTACATACTCACGAAAATTTGAAGCTATTTGAATCTCGTTCCAGATGGAATATTCCCCTTTAATATAGTTCCGTTTATCCGCTGTTGGTCGCTTCGCATCAAAAGTTTACCGAACATAATAATGGATATCTTGCTGTGTCTCCCAAAACTAAACACTCTCCGACCATCAATTCCCGAACTGTATCAACCAAATCCCGTCTATAAATAGGCGAAATTCCAAAGATGTGTTCGACATCGTCTGGATGAGGTATATGAAAAAGAAATAAAGTCCCACATTGTGAAAGGACTGTCTGATCAAAGTGTCGGGGGCGTTGACTGATAAGAGAAAGGGTGATTCCTAACTTTCTTCCCTCTCTTGCTACTTGGATTATTTTATTCTTACATATTGTAGCATGAACACTTGGGGCAAAGTTGTGAACCTCCTCAATCATTACGATAACCTTTGGAAAAGTTCTCCTCTTCTTTTCATCCCTATAACTCTCTAATAAATTACTTAAAACATACATCATGATTACCTGCTGAGATTCTAGATCTAATTCACTCATATCTATAATAGTTGATCTTGAAAAGGGAACCTTCATCGGTTGTTTAGAGAAGAAAAGAGATTTAGACCCTATTTTTGACAAAAGACTACCAATAAATTTAGGAAATTTGTCTTTTGTAGCATCTCCTCTTGAGCTACCTTCTATATCAAATGTTTCTATATCAAATAATGCAGTCTGTGGTTTTTCTTTCCGCTTGGCTTGAATCATAGCACGGAATTTATGAGCTATCTCCTGATTTGAAAATGATGCTTTCTGCGTAAAACTCATTTCTTTTTCCATAAATTGTCCAAATAGAATTTCCTCTTGAAGTGTTAATCCATAAATAGAAGCTATATAACTAGTATTTAGAGGTAGTAGTAAATCCTGTTTTGAGAAAACTTGGGCATTTATATCTTTGGCAATTTCATTATATTCTTCAGTCGGAGAAAAAATAATAAGCCCCCTATCTTTAATGCACTTTGCTAGTCCTCTAGCAAAATATGATTTACCTGAACCTGTCCTACCGAGAATGGAAAAGTGAGTCCTGCAAAGCAAGTCTTCTGAAAGATGGATTCGTAAACTACCCTGTTGCTTCAGATGTCCTATTGGGATGCCTTGATTCTCAAGTCCTAGTACATGACTGATTGTACTTTCCTCTGCGGAGTAAACATTCGTCCCAGGAGATGGGGGGAAGTCTAATTTTCTTATTCCCTCACCGTCAATCACGGCAATGGGTTTAACTTTTACTATGTATAGATTCCAGGAAGTGATACTTTCATCTTTTTCACTCAGGTAGTTAATAGCAGATGGTTTTTCAAAATATGGGTTAGTAGCCTCTTTGTGTATAATCTCCCCTACAATGGTTGCCGCCTTTTTACCTCCAGAATAGACTACTTCCAACTCAACAAAGTCACCTTGAAAATATTGGGTAGCCACAAAACTAAACTCTCTGATACCCGCTTTATCAACAACTTTTCCGATTGCCTTCGTCATTATTATTGCTCACCCCCCTTTTCTATCTTGCGTTTTCAATATTTCTTCTAAGCGCTTATCATACCCCCGTTCTTCCCATGATTTAATGACTTCAATTAATCCTTTTGGCAAAATGACGTGAAGTGGATCCTTAATTAGGTAAGGCGAAGTCCAAGTTTCATCGTTTACTTTTTCCCATATAATTTCCTTTTTTTCGTCAATATCCGACTCAAGTAATCCCTGGCAAAAAATATCTACCCTTATCGGGGAAACTTTTATGCCAGATCTTACCTCGGGATGCGTATAAAAATATGTTTGGACTAATGAATCTTCTGAACTACCTGGATATGGTCCCTGAAAACCTGTTGTTTCGGCTGAGATTAGCCTATGAATATCAAATTGTAACCTTCCTGTTTGAAAACTCATTACAGCAGTGATCAAGTCTTCAGGCTTAAATGATATAAAACAGATAGTCAGGTTTTCAAGTGATGGATATAGACAACTCAAACGAGCAAGAAACTTATCTGAGGGGGGACCTTCCATGAAATAGATAAATTGGTCTGTGGAATTATTCCAGGTTTTGAGTATGACCGCACAAGTCAAATCCGCCAGAACCCTTTCTGCGCATCGGTTGGCAAAATTCCTCAATTTCAAATATGCTTTCCTTGCTACCTTAAGCTCCTCTTTTCTTTCTATTTCATCTCTTGCATATCTGCAGAAAATCTCTATCGTCACGGTGTCTCCCCAAAGGCTAAATGGTTTAGGGCAATAAAGAAGTGTAGCCTCACCTTTTTCTTCACCGTTGTCTCGGGTGATATATGCAATTGCAGGAATGTAGTCAAATCGTCTATTTTTGACAATATCGGATATGTCTGACCAAATTGTTTTCTGTGAGATACTTATAACTTTTGCGCCTGACATAAATCATTCCTCCCCAACTAATCGTCCTTCTTCTCGAAGTAAACCTTCAAATAAAGCCAATGCCGCCTTAACCTCGCTTTCCTCGCCTAACTTATAAACACGGACTTGCCCTTGTTCGTGTTTTCCGCTTTTATGATTTGCTACCATTCTGCCCAAATCACGACTTAAGATGCACTCGGACGAAACATTGGTTCCATCACTTCTTGCCTTTCGTCTTCTGGCTTCAGCAATCTTAAAGAATTCGAAAGGTGGCACAAAATCAATTAGAATTGCTCCCGGAAATCTTAGAGTAACTGTTTTTGCATCCTGACGAATTTTTTTCATTCGCTCTCGTGAGAATTCAGAACTGGATAATTGTTGTCTTCTTTTCGATTCTTCCTGTCTACACCAAGTCCTATAAGCCTCTTTTTGATTTTTTTGATTAAGACCCTCTTGCTTAACAAGAGAAAAACATTTGCCGATGGCCATCTTTACCCTTTTATCGATTGTTTTCTCATCTAAACTATTTTTCATATATTCAACAATTGCCATTTCAATATCATCCTCGTGTTGGAATTTTACAGCAAGTTTCTCTAATTCTTCTGAAGCCTTTGCTATTTTAATTGCACCAAGGTCAGAAAATTGGGTTTGGTCTTGTAAAAGCCTCTGGTTTCCATCTGTAAAAAGCTTAACGGTATTGTAGCTATACACAAAATAGGTTGTAACGATAAACCTCATGGCCTTTTCCAACAGTCCAAGAGCGGGGCTTAAGTAGAAGTCCTTGTAAAGTCTTTCCCTTTGTTCAAGTATTGTAAACGCCGCTTCAGCCGACCTTCCCTTTAGTACTAATAACCCCATAGGGCTAATTGAGAGTTCTTCTCCCATATCCTCCAAGAATTCCTCGAGGTTGATACGAAGGCCAAAATCTATTGACGCAGCATCTCTAAAAACATAATCGATTTTATCAGCGTCAATAGGGCCGTTAATGATAGCGTCCAAAAAGCCAATGCCAAATTCCCCCCTTATTAATCTGATTAAATCGTCAACCGTATACCCTATGTCGCCCAATTGTTTTCCTAAGTTAGTGTTAGTGTCCTCAAAGATCTTCTTGACCTTTTCTTCGGTATAATAATCATGACTAAATGATTCAATATATCCAGCCGGTTTCCAATTCAACTCTTGGAAAATACCCTCTGTTGAATGAGAAAACGGTAAATGTCCAATGTCGTGGAGTAATGCTGCAATTCTCAAAAATTGCTTTTCTTCTTCTCTTTGTGGACGCCCACTGTTATCGCAGGCCATTCCATACATAAAAGTGGCGATTTTCATTACGCCTTTTGAATGATTGAGTCTGTTGTGAAGCTGTCTACCCTCATTTTCAATTCCCCACCATTTTGATTCCAATCCCAACTGAGCAAACTTGTATGTAATTTCCACTAGCGGATGTCTCATTAAGTCTTTTTCAAAATCACTTATCTTGCGATCCTTCAAGATCTCAGTCCAAAATTCATCATCACCGTCGCCCATTGATGAATATGTGATTTGCAGTCGGGGACGTCTTTCCATATCCCCCATGTGTTTATCCATAAATTGACTCAAGGTGTCCATAAACCGGTCAGCATCTATTTTCAGGAGAGAATTCAGGGGAAAATCCGAAGTTACAATTTCTCCCATACACGAGCTCTTGGGGTAAGGATTCACGTCTATAAAAGGTATTTTTCTTTCTCTTGATAAATCAGATAAAAAAGCGATCAGAATAGGGTCCCACCGTCCCCCTATGCCAATTGTAATCAGGCAACTTACCTGATGCGCGAGATACTGCCACAAAACACCTAGTACTTGTCTTACCTCTTGGTCTTTCTCATAAGCCCCTGGAAATGAGATGAAAGACTTCCGATCTCTCCCTTTTTCGCACATCAAAGGGTCTTTGTCTTTGGATTCCCAGATGCGAGTAGCTGTTGTGGAGCGGTCATTGCAAATACCAAATATGTCACACCATTCAGGATCACACATTACAAAGAAAATATCACCACGAACTTCAATCTCTGCGTAATAATTCTCCCGATTCTTCCGGACATTTTCGGCGGTAAAGAATCGTTCGGCATCTTCTCTTGTATAATATGAGAAGACTTGGTTCTTACCACACTTGCCATATTTGGATTCTAATGCCTTATAGAAAAGCCCATCAAAATTTATGGTTAAATAAAAAGCATTCACTTTTTCGTATAACTCTGCTATTTTCTTATGGGCGGTTGAGGGACAAGCATTAATGATACCTATATCTGGATTTTCATTGACGCACTTATGTAATAACCATTTATTAAACTCGCCCCATACTGCTTTCAGATACTTTTTTTCTTGAAAACGCCCAAAAATGCCTGCTACAATGCTTCTCTCTAATCTTCCACTATCTTGTTTTGAATGTTGCTCACATATTCCAAAACGTCTGTTGAGATCTTCTTTATCTTCTTCAGGCATCTCACCCTTGTCGCTTGTCTCATACAAAGAATGAAGTTTTTCTATCATTACATCCATACTTGGAATCTGCATTGTTTTACTTTTGTCTGCCGAATTTCTTAAGCCCCTTGATATGCCCGACCCAGCTACAAATAAGGGAATTTTTCCTTTTCGATGCTCAGCAACAATATGACGAGCAATTTCATTTATCTTGTTTTGAATTTCATCTGAACTTTCTGTTACAGACATCCTTATGCTCCTTGTTTTCTATAGTACAGGCATCCTGAATAAAGTGTATCACAAAAACCTCATTTTGTGCACTTCAGCGGATGTTCCAGTGCTCGCTACGTTCAAATAGCTTCAGTTAGCTTCAGTTTTTCGGCAATGGCGTAGTCTGGTATGGTTGATAATTGTGTTTGATACTATGGCCTGCGATGGTTATAAGCGTAGTCACTGTGTCGGGGCGACAACCCACCCCATTGATGACCACAAGCTCAATTCCCTGGCGTCTAATATTGTGATATAATGTGTTTATACCACGTTGTTCATGAGAACGTCAAAGTAGTCATTAAGATAACTCTTCTTTTCCACCGCTGATAGCTTCAATTCCGAGGGCTCTCAGCTACAGCAGAGGTTGAGAGTCAGACCGCGACATCCGTTGCACAACGACCAACGCGGACCCCTGAATAGAAGGGAATCGTTGCCTAAGGGTATAAACGAATTCCTCGTAGTCACGGAGCGACTGGAATGGGTTCATGACGGACTGTTCTTTCAATGACGCCGACTAGCGATGGTGATTGCTCTCGCAAGGTCTGAATGGCACGACGGTATTGTTCCCGCCGACGGAGCAAGATTTTGTACGCCCCAGCCCAATCAGCCCAATCTAACACCCATGTATCGTCCTCTGGCTCTTCACCGCTGGTGTATGATTCGTAGAACGTCTCCGAAAGCACTCCATACTTCCGCTCATAGGCCTCCAAATCTTCATTAAGCGCGTGAATATCAGCCAATATCTCCTGTAAAGTCATTGCTATTACCTCTTGCTCTTATTATACCAGCCCAGTTTTCGTGATGCAGGTAGCGATTTCCCCTAACCCGAACAAGCCGGAACCAAAAAGTTTTCCATTTTGCGCAAGACTTCAGATTTTAGGTACTAACTACACTTCGTATACCCACAAGCATAACAGATATGACACCCCTCCTGATAGATCAGGAGGCCGCCGCATTCGGGGCATTGCCCGCCCATGATGCCTCCGGGATTCATGGCGGCGCTATTCCCGCCGCTCCCCCGCTCCTCGGCTCCTCCGCCCCTATCCCCCGGAGACTTACGACCCAGATGTTTCTCCAGCACCGTGCCGATGGCATCGGCACAGGAGAGCACCGCATGTCCCCTATCCCAGGCGATGGAGGGACACCTGATCCCTTTGATGTGTTTTATCAGCGATTCCACACTTA
>QLUI01000095.1 GCA_018725345.1 Bacillota bacterium
ATCAGCCAGGGCCCGTAGCTTTTGGTTCCAGTCCGCTTCCAGCGGATCTTCCAGCCACAAAGCCCGCTTTACAGATTCAGTTTTGTAGCTAGCCCATATCTTGTAGTGTAGCCACTAATATCGCCATTCTGTAGTGTTGACATACCCTTGAATATGTGCTATAATCGTAGACACGATGTACGTGGACACTGCCTACTCCACCCAAGGGGGCAAATCCTACGTCCGTTACCTCCTGCGGGAATCTTTTCGGGAAAACGGGAAGGTCAAACATCGGACCTTGGCTAACCTCTCCCGTTGCACTGATGAAGAGGTTGCCGCCATCAGGCTTGCCTTGAAGCACAAGGGGAATCTTGCCAATCTGGGTAACATAAAGGAGATCGAGACCAGGGAGGGGATGCGTATTGGAGCGGTTTTGTGTCTGAAGGGGATTGCAGAACGGATTGGCTTAGCCAGGGCAGTTGGCCACCATCGACAGGGACGCCTGGGTTTGTGGCAAATAATGGCGCGGTTGATTAATCAGGGTTCTCGTTTGAGTGCTGTACGGCTTGCAGCAAGCCATAGCGCCTGTGATCTCCTGGGATTAGATACATTCAATGAGGACCATCTCTACAGCAATCTGGCTTGGCTGTCAGAACAACAGGAAGCCATTGAGAAAAGATTGTTCCGGCAGCGGTATGGAAGTACAACTCCCCAGCTTTTTCTCTACGATGTTACCAGCTCATACCTTGAGGGGGTTGAAAATGTTCTGGCTGCCTTTGGGTACAATCGGGATAGGAAGAAAGGGAAGATGCAACTGGTGATCGGGTTACTTGCTGGGCCAGACGGCACACCGGTGGCGGTACGGGTGTTTGAGGGGAACATCCCTGATAGTCAAACCGTTGCCGAGCAGGTGCGTATCCTGGGGGAGAGCTTTGGGGTGAAAAGGGTCACGGTGGTAGGTGATCGGGGGATGCTTAAGCAGACAGAGATCAATCTTCTTAACGACAGGCGGTTTCACTATATTACGGCAATCACCAAACCGCAGATTGAGAAACTTCTGCGAGAGGGTGTGTTTCAGATGGGGTTGTTTGAGGAGAAGTTATGTGAGGTGGAATGTGAGGGGGTACGCTATATCTTACGCCGTAATCCTGAGCGGGCAAAGGAACTGGCTCGGAATCGGGAAGGCAAGTTGTCCAAAGTAAGAAAGCTGATGGACAGGAAGAGCCTCTACCTGGCCGAGCATCGGCGTGCTAAGGTGGAAGTGGCCCGCAGGCAGGTGGAAGAGAAAGCGAAGCAACTGAAGGTCGATGAATGGGTCAAGGTGGCAAGCAATGAACGAGCCCTGGGATTAGTGGTCGATGAAGAGGTCAAAAGGCAAGTGGCTAAATTGGATGGGTGCTACGTTATCAAAACAGACCTGTCGGCGGAGGTAGCGACATTAGAAACAATTCACGAACGGTATAAGGATTTAGCTATGGTGGAGCGAGCCTTTCGCACCTTCAAGAGTGGTCATCTGGAGCTTCGGCCGACCTTTGTGCGAACGGAGGCGAGCACCAGAGGTCATGTATTCGTAGTGATGTTGGCTTACCTTCTGGAGCGTGAATTGGAGAAATATTGGCGCGGTCTGGAGGTGACGGTAGCAGAGGGCATTGATGAGTTGGGTTCGCTGCGAGGGACAGAACTTGTTATCGGTCAAGCCACCTGTCAAAAGATGCCTCACCCGGTGGGCTTAAATAAGCGGCTGCTTGATACTGCCGGCATCAAGTTGCCTGAGATACTAGCCTTGAGAAAAGTGCCTGTAGCCACTCGGAAAAAGCTCGTTTCCGAGCGGCATTAGCTTTAATTTTCGGGGATTACCGAATGAGGAGGATTGAAATCAAAACCTAGAAGATCCGTTATAGCTACCTCTCCCGTTTGATATCATCGGCAGAAAGGGATACATCGGTAGCCATCGTCTTACCTGGATAAGTTGTATGGCTGATAATCAAGTGATATACTTAGCCTACATTCAGTGCGAGGTGCCCCCGCATTGTCCTTAAAGAGACGGAAGTAGCCACCAGGATAAAGCTCATGTTTCGACGTTGTTAGCTTCAATTTCAGGAGCTCTCAGCTACAATAGGAGTTGGGAACCAAATTGGAAGATCCGTTGCAATGCCGCGATCTGACATTCGAATCATTGCCAGTGACTTGATTGCGATTGCATCTCCGGTGCAGAAATAAGCTTCTGGCACCTTGCCGGCGTAGAGTAGAGCTAGGGCCTCCGATTCCCCAACGTGAAGTCCTTCAATAAAGACCCTATCAAAGAGGTGATAGAGATCATCGAGTTCTTCTGTAGTAGCAGCCTTCTCCGTTATCCTTCCTGCAACTATCAAGGTACGGAGATTGATCTCTTCAGGAATCCCGCCGGTTTTCCGCGAATAAAACAATGCTTCATTAGCTACTACACTGGAAGGCACCACCGCATCAACCCGCAATATCAGGGGCAGCCATATCTCCAGTTCGTAAGCTTTGATGATGATATTAGCGTCGAGAAGTAAGCACTTCGGCTTTGTAATTTTCGCGGTCATCCAGGCCGTACTCCAGCAAGGTATCAGTCAGGTCCAGAAGACTTACGTTCAGGTATTCTGCCAGCTTAGTGCGCGAGATATTGCCCTCTTGATAAGCCGAGAAAGCCAGACGAACAAAGCGCTCTGGAATTGGCGGTGGTTCCCACCAGGAGGCCGCCATTGTGCTGCGATCCAATTGACGAAAAGCAGGGTCATTGAGCAACCGCTCTACGGCCTCCCTGTCAAAATAGCCAAGATTAAGAAGGCGATAGAGCAAGGCGGCTGTAGAAACATCAAATTGGCGAGCGATCTCAACGAGGCCAGCAAGGTATATCTTCCCGTCTCTTAGGTGACGATCAATCGCAATGGATACAGCATCGCCTGGCAACAGGAGACTTGATGCAAAAGCATTTGCCAAGCTCTCAATCCGGTCGCGAAATGCAGGGTCCTTAATCATCCTCTCTGGAGGGATACTCTTCCATGTCAAGAGATGAAAGACTTCGTGGGCAAAGTTGAAATTCCGACGCCACGGGGCTTCCACAGAGTTCATCAGGATAGCTGGTCCGAAAGAGCCGATTGTTGATGCCGCCGAGCCTTCCTCTCCCAAATCAGCGTAAAGGACTTTTACGCCACAGGAGTTTTCCAATGTGTCAACCAGGGAGGCTGCCGGCCGAGCCCCTAAACCGAGTTGCCTCAAAGCATCTTCAGCAAGTTCGTGAGCATCAATGTAACCGAATTTATTTGGATCCACTTCCCGTTGCGGTAGCCTTCTCCTCGGATCCACGTTACACAGCTTCTCCAAATAAGCATAGCGTTGACAGCGCTGCAGAAAATCAGCCTCTTTAGTCTCGGCATCTTCCTTCGGGGCTTCTCTCCAGAGAACCACTGGCCGGGGCTCGGGTTCCTGATTGGACAAAAGTGTGGAGACATCGGTCATCAGGACCTTTGCCAGATTGGCTAATTCCCACGCTTTAACCTCTCGCTTGCCCTTCTCGATCTGCGAGATCATTTGATGTACTGAAAATCCTGCTCGGTTAGCCAGTTCCTCTTGACTCAGCCCTAGCCGTTCTCTCGAAGTGCGTATCCTATGCCCAAGAGTTTTGGCCAGATTACCCATTGCGGGCCTCCTTTTGCAAGATTATCTTTAAGCTCTACTTGGCATTATAGCACAGTTGGGCTCCATATTCAAGTTATTGTTGAAAGTATCGTAACGGGGTCATGAGATTTGCGTACTAAACAATCGGTCATGCGGTTCATAAAGAAGTCCTCCACTCCGCTCCCACGATGTGTCTTCAAAGGCCGCCTCCAGTTCCGAGAGATTGACCTTGAGCCTTGGTGTGACTTGCCCCTTACTCATGTCATGGCCTCTCGAATGCCAGTAGTCACTGGCATAGTGCCGCTATCTGGGCACTGCTGTTTGCAGTCGGGAAGGCAGCCGGATAGCTCTTGCCGATGAGGAACATTTTGGTGCCACAGGTGGGGCAGACGCTTCATAGAGAGAATTTCATAGCCGATGGAGCTTTGTTGAGCTTTGTGCTCCATAGCTCAGTGGGGAGGGACACCTGGGCAGTGTCCCAATACCAAGCGTGCCTTGCACTCAATGCGCTTGGACGCGGCCTACTCCCATTTCCTCTGGTCGACTACAACCTTGGCCTCAGGAGAGATGGCGTCGGGGGGAAGAAACTCCACCTTGTCCAGCTTGACCATGCACACCTGGGGGAACCGGGCAATAATCGCCGCGGACAGGCGTTCCTCATCCGCTCCTGCCTCCGCTTCCACCCTGAGGGTGGCTATATCCCGGTACTGCACCTGATCAACCTGCAACTGGAACCTTTTCACTTCGGGGAAATCCGCCAGGCATTGTTTCATCTGGTTGGGATGTACAAACATCCCCCTTATCTTAACCGCCTCACCAACCCTCCCCTTCATCCCCAGCAAGCGGAATGGCTCCCGTCCACAAGGACAGGGCTCGTCGGTATAGGCTGAGAGGTCACCGGTGCCAAAGCGAATCAGGGTATAAGAGTCGTCAAACGGAGTAACCACCAGCTCACCCAGTTCACCCGGCCCAAGTTGCTTGCCGGTTGCGGGGTCAACAATTTCTACAATGATATCTCTGGAGAGATGATAGCCGTACTTCTGCTCGCATTCGTAGGTGAACCAGCCCACGTCGGCTGTGCCGATGATGTCCACCACCTGGATCCCGTATTTCTCTTCAAAGCTCTGCCTCAAAGAGGGCGGCAGCATCTCCGCAGAGGTCATGGCGAAGCGAAGCTTGAAATCACCGCGGAAGTCATATCCCATCTCCTCTGCCCGCTTTATGATAAGGTTGAGGAAGCTGGGGGTTCCCACGTAGCCGGTGACCTCCAGGTCGTGCATGATCTTGACCTGGGAATCGGTGTTGCCTGCACCCGAGGGGATAGCCGTGGCCCCCAGTGCCCTGATGGCCTCGTCCATCCAGTGCGCCGGGGGAACAAGGTGATAAGAATAGGTGACCATCACGCGATCACCCCGGCCGGCTTTCACCAGATCGAACATTTCCACGAGACGACCGACCCGTTCTTTCACGTTCCCGCCGTCGAAAAGAGGGCCCGGTGAAAGAAAGATTTTTTCCAGGTTCTCCAGGGGGGCAGCCAGAAAGCCTCCAAATGGAGGGGTTTCCTTCTGCAGTCTGACCAGCTCGTCCTTGGTGGTCACCGGGATCTTGGCCAGGTCTTTTACGGTCTGTACATCCTCCGGCTTGATCCCGACACTGTCGAATTTCGCCCTTATCGCCGGCGCATTCTCATAGGCATGACGGACGAGATGCCTCAACCGCTGATTGCGGCACTCCCAGAGCCCTTCGTTTGCTTTTGCTTCCAACTTACACCTCCGAAAGAGCTTCCCTGTGGGATGGATGCGCCCTATTTCTGCTCCAAGTGGACTAGCTCAGCCTCCCGGTGGAAGACGTCCTCCTTGTAGGAATGACAGAAGTCACACTTCTCAGGGCCTTCGCAGGCCTTTATTGCACCGTGGCTGCTGCTGGATTTCAGCCTCACCGGCCCGTATCTCATGAAATGAGAACACTTGACCAGGCTGTCACGGTAAACCAGTAGCGTAGCCCAGTCCTCCACTATATCGCACAGGATCGTCTTCATAGTTACTCTCCATTCCACAGGGAAACCTCCTTAAAATAGTGTAATGTGCCAGAAGTCCTCACCGCAAGACCGCCGCAACTCTGATATTTGTCAACAATTATAAACTATCAAAGAGGGAATGTACTGAGGCCGTGAACTCCGGAACTTGGAGCCTGAGTAGTCAGCTTCTCCTTATCAAACGCCAGCAACATATCAACAGCCTGCTCCGCGGCGTCAACAAAGGGCATCAGCACCAGGTCTACACCAGCCTTTGCCAGGTTGCGGGCTTCGTCTGCCCTATGGGCGGTCAATGCTATTCGTCCCGCATAGTTATTGTGTCGCAAAGAGCGCAACAATATCCGGTTGACTTCACCGTGCCGTACTGTGCTAACCACCCAATGCGATTGATGCAGGGGCAGCAACGAGGGGAATTCAGGATCCTCGGCGTCACCATAGCGAGCGGGCAGGTTCCGGTCATGCCACCTGGCTATCACGTCGGGGTCGAAGTCCACCCCAAGCACTTCAAGCCCATGGTCACGCAATTCCTGAGCGATGATCCCGCCATATCTCCCCAGGCCGAAGAGGATGACATCCACCTTAGCACCAGCATCTATCGCCCCGCATATCGCATCTTCGCAGTGAGCTATGGGGCGTTCGAATATTCTCAGGTATGGCGACAGTCGTTCATGTATCGGATGAGAGTAGAGTATCAGATAGGTGGACAGCCCGATGGTAATGAGTCCCACCAGCGTAATCAACCCCATGGTTTCAGCCCCTATCAGTCCCAGAGCCAGTGCCATGGCGGCGAGGATCAGGGAGAACTCACTTATCTGGGCGACGGTGAGCCCGGTCAGAAAGCTCGTGCGACTACGGTAGTCCATAAACCTCATAATGACCATCACAATCAGCGGGTTGCCGATGAGCACAAACAGCGAAAGCACAATGGCGGGACCGATTTGAGCGCCTATCAGGCCGAGGTCAAGATTCGAGCCCAGGCTGATGAAGAAAAAACTGAGGCCGAGTGCGTCACCCAGTGCTGCCAGGACTACCGCCCAGGCAATGGCGAACAGTATCAGCAGTTCCTGCGAACGCGCCAGTTGATGTAAGAGCGCCGGCAGAACGAACCGCATCAGCAGCCCAATCCCGGCCAGGAAAGCCATCCCCCTAAGCAGAACCATAAACATATCATGCCCCAGGGTGCCCAATTCCCCCACGGCGCCAAAGGCGGACAGTCCGATCATCACCATCACCACCACGATGTCCTGCACGATCAATACTCCCACGGCGATATGCCCATGGAGGGAGTCAACCTCG
>QLUI01000096.1 GCA_018725345.1 Bacillota bacterium
CTGCCTTACCTTTTCCTTTACGGCCCAATCGTTAGGCTCGGCATCTCTACGCTGCTCCCGTTCAACCCGTACCTCCGAAACAGCACTGACTAGCAAGCCGTAGCGATCCTCTGCCTGCGCCGCCAGCTCTGCCACAAAAGCCAAAAACTCTGTGTCGCTGGACACATAGCCCTTTTCTTCTCCATCAAGGTAGACCACGTATGTAAAAGAATCTAAGTGAGCATAAACCCCCACAGATCCCAAAATCAGCATCAGTATTAACAACAAAGCCGCAATGCGTTTGACCGAAAAGGGGAAACCCAACTTTCTAAACAGCTCATTTTTCATTACAGATCTGTGCAACGTCCTTAGCTTTGCAATTATCAAGACCGCCGGCTCAGGCAATTTTATCATGTGACCGCGCAATAGAATAAGCCTTTTTTGCAGCTTCTGCTTTATTGTTTGCAGCATGGCCAAAAGTAGTTCTTTTCGCATCCTACACCTCTCTAATGCTCCCAGGAAGAAACTAACCTTCCGGTTTTTTTGATGTTTATTCTTGCAGAGGAAATTGCTTCATTCAAGAAAGCTACGATCCTATGCACGGGGAGATGTTTTGGGGGATTCCCCCTTATTCTTGCGGGGTGCAGAGGGACCGTCAGATCAACGCGATGTGGCCGGCAATCCCTAGCGGATAAAAAAGACGCGTCCCAAGCAAAAACCGCAAAGCGTTTTTTTTACTAAATAATTACGTTTTTTTTTTAATAATTCTGCACATCTTTTAATATTCCTGCAAATAATTTATTTTTTTATTAATTTTTCTTAAAAAAATAAAGAGACCTTAATCTGGTCTCTAATTTGACATTCTCCCACAGGCTTTAGCCTAGGGATTCTAGGTATCGCTACCCAGCTTTCCTGCTTCAAGTGAAGCGTGCCTTCACTTAAGCTTTTAAGCTTTCGTGCTGGTCTTACAGCTTCTCCACAGGCTAGCACTGCGTGTCCCGCAGCTAATATGTTTTTTAATATCTCTTGCAGACTTTCTACGGTAATGACTTGGTTTTCGTCAATTAACCGTGTGCTTACATTATACAGCCTTCGCTATGGGGCGTCAAGATTAAAACCGCGCCTTATTATGTCCCCATAGCTGAAGCAAGGGGTTTTACGGCGCATTTGATAACTTGGTGACCCCTGAGGGATCTGAACCGGCGTGAAAGGCCGGTGTCTTGACCGCTTGACCAAGGGGGCTGACTAAATTTGGTGAGCCATGATGGACTCGAACCATCGACACCCTGATTAAGAGTCAGGTGCTCTGCCGACTGAGCTAATGGTTCATTACTCCTACGGGAGTTTATGTTACTATCTTAACTGCTCACAGTCGATTAAAATATTTCGTGCAAAACTTTCGTCTGCAAACGTTCCGGACCCACCGACACCAGGGCTACCGGCACTCCAAGCAACTCCACAATACGCCGAATATAGGCTTTGGCTGTTTCCGGGAAATCCTCAAACCGCACTGCGCTTGACAAGTCTTCCTGCCAACCCGGCAGCTCCTCATAGACAGGCTCGCAGAACTCTAGCGCCTTCAAACTGGCCGGGACATGAGAAATAAGCTCTCCGCGGAGGCGGTAACCGGTACAAATTTTTATCGTCTCAAGACCGGCTAGAACATCAAGCAAAGTCAGCGCCAACAAGCTTAGGCCATTAATACGGCAGGCATGGCGCAACACCACAGCGTCCAACCAGCCTATTCTGCGCGCACGACCGGTCGTAGTACCGTATTCTCTGCCGATTTTCCGTATTCTATCAGCTGTGGCCCCTGTAATTTCTGTGGGAAAAGGCCCGTCACCAACGCGGGTGGTATATGACTTGGCAACCCCCACCACATGCTTAATTCGTAGCGGTCCGATTCCTGTTCCGCTACAAGCTCCACCGGCAGTGGGCGATGAAGAAGTGACGTAAGGATATGTGCCGTGATCAAGATCCAGCATTGTCCCTTGAGCTCCTTCAAACAATACCTTTTTATTCTTGAGGATCAACGCTTCCAGCAATACGCTGGTATCAGTAATATATGGTCGCAGGGTATCTGCATACTGCCTGAGCTCCCCCATAATCCGTTCTAAGCTAACAGGCTGTTCACCATAAACTTTGGCGAGAAGCATATTTCTAACTTCTAAAATGGCAGATAGCTTCTCCCTTAGCTCCAACTCATCCAGCAAATCTGCCACACGCATGCCAACACGATTCACTTTGTCCATGTAGGCCGGGCCGATTCCGCGAAGAGTAGTGCCGATTTTGCCTTCTCCGCGCTGCTTTTCGTCCAGTTCGTCCTGCAATTTATGGTAGGGCATTACCAGATGAGCCCGATCGCTAATGCGTAGCTGTGCAAGATCAATATTTTGTTCCTGTAGTCCAGCCATTTCCTTAACTAACGCAGCAGGATCGATCACTACCCCGTTGCCAATCACACATGTTTTGCCCGGATAAAGAATTCCAGAGGGAATCAGGTGCAGCTTAAAAACCTGGTCTGCCACATTAAGTGTATGACCTGCATTTGTACCTCCCTGGTAACGGACGACTACGTCAGCCTTTTCGGCAAGAAAATCTGTAACTTTCCCCTTGCCTTCATCTCCCCATTGCGCTCCAATTAAAACAACTGTTGACATGCAGCATCGCTCCTTTAGTCACGCTTGATTATTAAAATCAGTCTGCCTGCTTTATCAAGCGCCAGACTGATTTTCGTGGGCATGCTCACGGGAAACGCTAAGGAATTTATTATGGTTTTCCTTAAAGAAGAGATGGATATTACCCACCGGGCCGTTACGCTGTTTGGCAATGATAATTTCCGTATCATTTCTGTTTTCCGAATTCTGATTATAATAACTTTCCCGGTAAATAAACGCCACTATGTCAGCGTTAGCTTCAATGCCGCCTGATTCCAGCAAATCGCTAAGGATCGGACGTTTTTTCTCACGCTGTTCCACCGCCCGTGACAACTGAGAAAGGGCGACTACCGGCACATCCAATTCTTTGGCCAACGCTTTCAGTGAACGGGAAATTGCCGAAACTTCCTGCTGCCGGTTTTCGGCACGCTCACTGCCACGCATTAGCTGCAGGTAGTCAATAAAAATGGCGGAAAGGCCATGTTCTGCCTTCAGTCTGCGCGCTTTAGCCCGCACCTCCATTATAGAGATGGCAGGCGTATCGTCAATAAAGAGCGGAGCTTCCGCCAAAGGCCCTGCAGCCTTAGTCAACTTGGGATAATCTTCATCCGAAAGAAAGCCGCGACGCAGCCGCTGGGCATCAATATTGGCTTGGGCACATAAAATTCGCTGCACGAGCTGCTCTTTTGACATTTCCAACGAGAACACTGCTACCGGCAGCTTTTCATTTACGGCAATATGCTGGGCAATATTCAGCGCTAGAGTGGTTTTACCCATGCTGGGACGCGCTGCCAAAATAACTAAGTCTGCATTTTGCAAACCACAAGTAATGTTGTCAAGATCGGGGAAGCCGGTAGGGACACCAGTAACGCCGCCTTTATTGCCCCATAGTTTGTCGATCCGGTCAAAGGCACCTTTCAAAATTTCTTTCATGCTTGCAAAACCCTGCGATCTTGAGCGCTGAGAAACCTCAAAAATGGCACGCTCTGCCTCATCCAAAATTTCATCCACTTCCTCTTTCGCTTCAAAACAACGGGTCACAATACGGGTTGCGGTACTAATCAACGACCGGAGGACTGCTTTCTCCCGGACAATCTGTGCATAATAGCCCACACTAGCTGAGGTGGGCACAGTATTTGCTAAGACTGTGAGGTAACCCATGCCGCCAATCGATTCTAATTGGTTCTGACCGCGCAGTTCTTCCGGCAATGTGACTAAATCCACCGGTTCACCCCTGTCGCTTAGAGCCACAATGGCCTGAAATATTTTCCGATGACCATCGCGGTAAAAATCTCCGAACCTAAGCAGCTCTATGGCTGTTATAATAGCATCCTTATCAAGCAGCATGGCTCCTAGTACTGACTGTTCTGCCTCCGTGTTTTGCGGCGGAATACGCTCCAAGGCTTGACTCATTCATTTACCTCTTCTCTTGGCAACTTAGGTACTTTTCCCAACAATTTCCTTTTCCCTGCCGCCGAATAAATAGGGAAGCGCCTCATCCACCGTAGCAACCGGAATTACAGTAACTCCTTCAGGCGAAGCCGGAATGTTGTCTTTGTTTTCCAGTGGGACGATAACGGTTGGAATGCCTGCTAGACGGGCACCATAGATCTTTTCTGAAACTCCTCCCACCGGACGCACATGTCCCTGCAGGGAAATTTCACCGGTTACTGCCACCTGTTGCGCCACAGGCCAGCCTTTAATTGCGCTCATCAGTGCCACGACTACCGCAAGTCCGGCGGATGGGCCGTCAATCCTACCCCCACCAATCACATTTACATGCAGATCAAAGTTCTGCAAATCGTCGCCGGTCAAGCGGCGGATAACTGCTGCCGCATTAAAAACAGAGTCACGAGCCATGCTTCCGGCCGTCTCATTAAAACGCAGGACTCCCTTACCTTGCTCACGAGCAGGAAATGCCGCTGCTTCGATTTCCAGCACACCACCTAGATAGCCGCTAACTCCAAGGCCAAACACCTTGCCGGAAATTTCTCCGCTAGCATTTTTTTGTGGCGCATTAGAAATGTAGCGACCAGCCCGTAAAGAATCCAGCACAAGCTCTCTATCAATCAGCACCGACTCGCTTTCTACTACATGGGACTTCCTAAGCAATGCTAAGCCAAAAGCATCAGCGACCAGGTTAACTGCCTGGCGTCCTTCTGTGGTGTAATCACTGATGATGCGAGCCACGCCGTCTGCCAACTGGACCTTCAATTTTTGGGCAGCATCTTTAACGATTTTTTCCACGTCTGCCGGCGTCAGCGGTTCAAAGAAGACGGCTGTACAACGTGAGCGCAGGGCGGGATTTATTTCCTCCGACAAACGAGTCGTAGCGCCAATCAACACAAAATCTGCTGGCGCCCCTTCATCAAAAAGCTTGCGGATATATTGAGGAATGTGGCTATCAGTTGGATCATAATAAGCAGAATCGAACTGAACTTTTTTGTCTTCCAGCACTTTTAACAGCTTGCTCTGCAGATGGATATCCAATTCGCCTATCTCATCAATAAAGAGAATGCCGCCATGGGCCTCTGTTACCAGACCAGGCTTAGGCTCTGGAACTCCACCGTCCACTAAATCTCTTTTTGCGCCCTGATAAATCGGATCGTGAACAGAGCCCAAAAGCGGGTTAGTCGTCTCCCGGGGATCCCAGCGCAAAGTGGTGCCGTCGACTTCCACAAACGGTGCCTGCGCAGCAAAAACACTTTGCCCCATTGTTTTAGCTGCTTCAAGCGCTAAGCGGGCTGCTGTAGTCTTGCCCACCCCAGGCGGGCCGTAAATAATCATATGTTGGGGATATGGAGAAGCCAGCTTGGCCATTAATGCCTGGACAGCCGCTTCCTGTCCCACAATTTCTGAGAGGACACCGGGGCGCAGTATCTCCATGGCTGAGCTGTTTAATTTCACATTTCTCATCTTTTCAAGTCGAGCATATTT
This sequence comes from Bacillota bacterium, assembly GCA_018725345.1. GTDB lineage: Bacteria > Bacillota > Dethiobacteria > Dethiobacterales > Dethiobacteraceae > GPS1B09. Next base: position 5,574 of record QLUI01000096.1, read on the forward strand.
TTTTAGAGTTTGGGGGTTTTCCGACCCTCCTTGTTCTTTAACTAGCTGACGCTTAACTTCTAAAATATATTCTTCATGCTTTTCCTGCATTTTTTCAGCCACTTTGCGCTCGAGGGACTCTTCGACGGTTCGGCGGGCAATCTGGTTCGCCAGCTCGTCATAGAGTTCCTGTAGTGCTTGCGGAAGCTCATCTAGGCTAGGCGGCTGGTCTAACGCAGGGTTTTCATAAATAATCCGCTGCAGACCCAAAATCCGCTCCTCTATAGTGCGTGAGCGGATTAATGTCAGCGCTTCCAGTTTCCCTGCTTTTAAAACTAGCTTATCTGCCCCTAGCATATCAGCAAGAAGAGCATAGACCGTATTAATTTCTCGCTTCAGTTGTGCTGTGCTATCTCGACCGGTTGCCTTCTGTGAAATTCTTGATGCCATAAGTTTATTCATAGTTTGAGAAACTCCTTATTTCGAAGTGACAATAATTTCTAAAGCTGCTTCTACATTCGGATGCAGCTTTACGCGCGCAGGAAACGTGCCCAACGCTTTAAGCTGTTCAGGCAACTCAATTTTGCGTTTATCCACGGAAAAGCCCTGTTTTTTTAGCGCAGCAGCAACATCCGCGCTGGTTACGGAGCCAAAAAGTCGGCCGCCTTCTCCTGCTCGAGCTGTAATTTCCACTTTAATCCCATCCATTTTTGCAGCAACCGCTTGAGCGGCAACTAAAACCTTTGCTTTTTTTCCGGCTGCAGCATCTGCCTGTTGTTGGTGCTGCTTCAAATGTCCCACGCTTGCTTCCACAGCCAAACCGCGGGGTAGCAGGAAATTATGAGCATAGCCTTCTGCCACTTCTTTGATTTCACCCGTTTTGCCCATTGCCTTGACATCCTGCAACAAGATCACTTTCACTAGCAAAACCTCCTCATTTTCGGCCTATGCATGAATCATACCAACTAACCATTACTTTGTTCTGCAAGCCGTCAACAATTTCCTGCCTGCGCATGCCGGCTTTCTTTTGCTAATTTTAATCGTTTAAGTCATAATTTCCTACATAGGGGCTGTAACGAAACTTTATTTTCGCTGCAAGACCCTCCCTGCAAAACATCCCACTTGCATAGGATCGTAGCTTCACCGAAAGAGATAATTTCCTATGCAGTGAACTCGTTTAAGCTTTGCTGAAACATCGGGGATTCAGGTGGAGAGTCTACTCCACCTGAATAAAAATTCCCACCTACGCTTCGCTTAGAGGTGGGGGTCTTAACCCAAAAGAAAAACCAAGATAAAAAAGACGCCTCAAACGTTAATTTGAGACATCTTATGGCTGTGTTTAGTTACAGCCCCAGTTTTGTTACTCTGCGCTGTAAGAC
>QLUI01000097.1 GCA_018725345.1 Bacillota bacterium
ATTGAGACGGCTAAAGCTGTGATGGAGGTGTACCATGTGAAGTAGGATTTTGACATGGGGGTGTCACAAGAGTGTGGTAGAATAGATCGAATGAAGGTAGAATCGGAGGTAGCAAATTGAGGATTCATTAACTCATTGTTCAAAAATAGAATTGAACATAACATCGGCGTCTCCCGCCGCACACATGACTTGATCGAGATCGATGAGGACAACGCTCTAAGCGGAGCACAGACCGCGGACGAGCAGGAAACCAGTGAAAGCGAGCTTTCTTGATATGACTCAAAACCATTCGAAAATTAACAGTGAAATGCAGGCCTCATTTGCGACTTTGCTGAGCGGGGCGGCTGAGGCCCTTGCAAATTACCTTGACCGGCTATTGCCTGCACTTTTCGATGACTGGTGGAAAGAAGCTGTTGTGGGTAAGCTTTCCTTTCAGCAACAGCGGCGGGTTGGAGAAAAAGGAATAGTCTCCCTCTCATCATTGGATATTGCTGCCTTGCTTCGGGTCTTGGATCAGAATTGGCACCAGATTTCAATGAAGATGAATCTGCCTCCGGAAGCTCGCCATTTTGCTAGAGAAATGCAAACTGTCCGGAATAGGTGGGCCCACGCAGGCACGGAAGGGTGCCCGCTGGAGGATGTATACCGGGACTTAGATACTTTGCAGCGGTTCGCCACGGTAATCGAGGCCGATGACACTCTCATTCAAGAGATTCGCTCCACTAAAACAGCCCTGCTTGCTGGGGAAATAATTTCGATTCCTCAAAACCAGACGGAGGAGAAACAGCCAATGCTAGATAAAGAAAGTGTCGCTGCCCAGTTCAAACCGGGGCAGATCGTTTTCTTGAAGTCAAACCCTGCCATCCGTGGAGCGATTGTTTCCATTTTGCAGAGCGCACCGGAAAACCGCTACAAAGTGTTCGTCGATGGCAGCACGCAAATCTTCTATGCCTCTCAAATCCGGGCTGAAGATCGGCAGGATAAGGACTCCTTGTTCTTGCCCTGTGAGGAGTTCCACTCCTACCTTACCGCTCTGCAGATTCGATATCCGGGACTGTCCACGCTCTACTCGTTAAACGCCGCTCGGATTGACTTCATCCCCTATCAGTTCCGGCCTGTTCTGAAATTCATCAGATCAGACCGCCCGCGATTGCTTATTGCCGACGGTGTGGGCGTAGGCAAGACCATCGAGGCGGGTCTGATTCTCCGGGAACTGCAGGCAAGGCGCGACATACGCTCAATCCTTATCATATGCCCGCGTCCGCTGGTAACCGAACGTAAGTGGCAGATTGAGATGAAGCGGTTTGAAGAACGATTTACTCATCTCGACGGTGGCACGCTAAGGTACTGCATTAACGAAATGGATTTGGACGGAGTCTGGCCAGAGCAGTATCAGCGAGTTATTATCCCATATTCCTTATTCGACGAAGTCCTTCTCTATGGATCGGGCGCTGGTGGCAAGCGAAAGATCAAGAAGGGTTTGTTGGATTTGGACCCACCCCCTCGATTTGATCTGGTCATCGTGGACGAGGCGCACCACATCCGAAACCAGGATACGTTCAGCCACAAAGCCGTGCGGTTTTTCTGTGACCATGCGGAAGCCGTGGTCTTTCTGACCGCCACCCCTATCCAGCTCGGCAGCCATGACCTCTTTGTCTTACTGAATACCCTCCGCCCCGATCTTATTATCGATCAAGAGAGCTTTGAGCACCTGTCAGAGCCGAATCCGTTCATAAATCGCGCCGTAGACCTTGCACGCGGTCAGGGGGCGGGATGGGCTGCAAAAGCCGCCGAGGCACTTCATGAGGCTGCCGCGACATTGTGGGGACGGGCCTTGTTGCGAAATAGCCCGGGATTCTCCCGAATACGCAATCAACTCTCCCGTGGTAATATTCCATCAGGAGAGCGTGTGCAACTCATTACTGACCTCGAAGCGCTGCATACATTCGCTGGAATAATCAACAGAACCCGCAGGAGAGATATTGGCAACTTCACGGTAAGGAAACCGGAAACTGTCGTCATTGAATTCACCCCGGCACAGAAGAAGCTCCATGACAATCTGCTTCAGATTCAAGCAGAGATATTTAGCAGGATACACGGGGACGTAAATGTCAAGTTCATGATGACAACAATCAGACGCCAGGCAGCGAGTTGTTTGTACGGCCTTGTACCCTTCCTCCAGGACATACTTAATCGTCACGTTGACGAATTGGCATGGGAAGAGGCTGACAATACGGGAGAGGCTCCATCTACGACAACGGTTGAAGCCATAGAAACAAGAATCGAAATGATTCTGGAACAAGCGCGTAATCTTGATCCTGAAGATCCAAAGCTTGAGGCCATCAGGAAGATTCTCAAGGATAAACAAGAGTTGCCCAACAACAAGGTCATGCTCTTTAGCAGCTTTCGACACACTCTCCACTATCTTCATCAACACCTAAAGACAGATGGTTTCCGCGTCGGACTGGTCCACGGAGGAACACCGGACGAGGAACGAATCGAATTTCGCAATCGTTTCGAATTGGGTCGAGTACATGATAATGCGTTAGACGTTCTCTTGTTTTCTGAAATTGGTTGCGAAGGACTGGACTATCAGTTTTGTGATTGCATTGTGAACTATGATCTGCCATGGAATCCGATGCGCATTGAGCAACGGATCGGCCGGATAGACCGATGGGGGCAAGAAAGCGAAAGCGTTGCCATATTCAATCTGATTACGCCGGGAACGGTTGACGCGGACATTTATGTACGGTGTCTGCTGCGTATAGGAGTTTTTAACAACGCTCTAGGTGGTAGCGAAGAGATACTCGGTGAAATCAGTAGAGAAATCCGCAACATTGCTGAGAATCTCAATCTGAGTGACGAGGAACGCCGCGAAAAACTACAGCAGTTGGCGGATAATCAAATCCGCTTGATACAAGAACAGGAAGAACTCGAACAGAAACAAGTTGAGCTGTTTGGCATTCGCCTGCCTGAAGATCGAATGAGAAAAGAGATTGACGAGGCATCGAGCTTTTGGCTTTCCCCCGAAGCGATTCGTAATCTTATTTCGAATTACCTACAGAATACCTGTGGTAAAGGGCAAGAATTCATTCTTGGGGAGAAGCCGATCAAGACGCTACGCTTGTCCCAAGAGGCCCGTAACCAATTATTGAAGGATTTTCAGAAGCTCCCCAGACAGAACACTTTCTCGTACAGGGAATGGGAAAACTGGTTGAAGGGTGGCAACCCTCACTTACTTATAACCTTTGATGCTGTTTGTGCGTGCCAACATCCGGATGCAGCATTCATCATGCCCTTGCACCCCCTGGTAAGGCAAGCGTCCAGAGCATTCGACACTACAAAACGGGTTGTCACGGTGCTGAAGGCAAAGAGCAACAAAATTCCTGCCGGTCAGTACGAATTCGCTATCTATCAATGGCAGTTCCACGGTATTAGAGAAGATTTGGTTCTGCAGCCGGTTGCCTCATCAGAAACAGTCACCGCACATCTTTCCGACCTTCTTGAGAAAGCGGAAAAAGTTTCGACCGACAGAGTTGATGTTGCTGTTCTCTCCACATGGGACGGTTTGGACGCTCAGCATTACAAGCTGTGGTCTGATGCACGCGCAAAGCATCAACGGCGGACCCAAGAACTGGCAAAGTACCGTCGAGAGAGCCTGGCGACGAGTCACAGAGCCCGGATTTCTCTCCTTGAAGAACAGCTCAGTCAGGCCAGTAACGAAAAGATTCAGAAGATGCGCCGCTCCCAGATAGCCGCAGCGGAAGCCGATTACGCGCGCCGCATTCAGGAGTTGGATATTGCGATGGAAAGGGCTGAAGTAACCGCCGGAGCGGTTGCCTACGGTGTAATCCAAGTTGAGGAGAACATGACATGAGGTTTCTGGACGACCTTTACAACAGGCGTAAGAAACTCGCCGATGTCCTTGCCGACGAGGAGTATTCTGGCATTCGTCAGATTGTCGAAGATCTCTATCCTGACCGAGCGCACTTTATTTACGAATTACTTCAGAATGCCGAAGACGTTGGCGCAGGAGAAGCCAAGTTCATGCTTGAAGCAGACAGACTTGTGTTTGAACATAATGGGCGTCCCTTTGATGACAAGGATGTGGAGGGTATAACAAACATCGGAAAGGGAACGAAAGCAGATCAAGAGGATAAGATTGGTCGGTTCGGTATCGGATTCAAGGCTGTGTTCGCATATTCCGAAACGCCGCACATTTGGTCGCCGACTTATTCCTTCAAGATTACGGACTTGGTGCTTCCGTCGGAGATCCGAGGAAACACACGGCTTGGTCAGAAGACCCGGTTTGAGTTTCCCTTCGACAATCCGAAGAAGTCCCCTGAGGATTCTTACGAAGAGATAAGGATCGGGCTGGATGAGTTGGCCGAGACAACCCTCTTATTCTTGTCGAACTTAGAATCTATTGGCTGGCAGATCGGCCATCAGGCTTCTGGAGAGGTACTGCGGATTGAACACTCCAAGCACCATATAGAGATCCTCAAACAGACGGATGGAGGGGCCGACCCAAGCGCCCATTTCCTACGCTTTCTCGATCCCGTCGAAGGCTTGGAGAAACAACACGTGGCCATCGCTTTTGAACTCAACTTTTTGCCAAATATCACCGACTTTGACGCCCATGTGTCGCTATCTAAACAATTCCAGATCGTTGCAGCAAACCTTGGCCGGGTCGCAGTGTCTTTCCCCGCGGAAAAAGAAACTTCTGGACTTCGGTTTCATATACATGCGCCTTTCGTCCCGGAATTGAGCCGCGCCAGTATTAAAGAAACACCGGCAAACATTCCATTATTCGAACAACTTGCACAACTGGCCACATCCTCATTACCCGCAATTCGTGATCTGAAACTGCTGACGGGGGATTTTCTTGGTGTGCTGCCTAATCCGCAAGATACGATCCCACAACGGTATAAACATTTCCGCGACGCAATCATCAACGAGATGAATAGCAAGTCGCTGACACCAACGTATGAGAAGTCGCACGCTCCCGCAAAACAACTTCTGCAGGCAAAAGCTTCGCTCAAAACGCTTCTGTCTGAGAATGACTTGGAGTTCTTGATTGAATGCGACGATGAACCTCGACAGTGGGCAATCGGTGCCTCGCAGAAAAATAGCTTGCAGGATCGTTTTCTTTCCAGCCTGGCAATCACTGAATGGGATGTCGAAGCCTTTGTTGAGTTGCTTGAAGAAAAGGCATCAACCGGTACTCGTTGGCTTCGCGATGAATCGAGAATGGGCCAAGGACCTGATGATGAATTCATGGCTTGGCTTGCAGGTAAGCCAGTTGAGTGGCACCAACAGATGTATGCGCTTCTTTATGATGATTTCATTGTGGGGCCCGAATATAGGAGAAAACAATTTATCGAGCGTTTAAAACCGCTTCGAATCGTCCGTCTCAGCAACGGAAACTACAGCGTCGGAAGCAAGTGCTTCTTCCCAAGTGACGGCGTCGAAAGCGATGAAGTCTTGCCGCGTGTTCCGAAGGATATTTACTCGTCCGGGAAGAGCAAGACCCAGCAGGAGAATGCCCGGAGGTTTCTCGAAGCAATCGGAGTGCGCGAAGTCGGCGAGGCTGAACAGGTAGCGGCACTTCTGAAGCAGCGATATTCGCCTGAAGCAGTTAAGCGTGAGGAATTCAAGCCAGACAGAAGGGACATAGAACGCTTCATTGCTTTGGTAGAGAAAGAGCCGGCAAGCGCAAAAGTCTTCGCCCATCATTACATATTTGAGCTGGCTGACGGGAAGTGGGGCAAGCCGGGTCAAGTCTACCTTGATTCACCTTTTATTGATACTGGCTTGAGTGCCTACTATGAGACGTTTGGCAAGGAAGCACAACGTACTGCTCTGGCAAAGAGCTACGAAGATTGTGGAACAGACATCACGAAATTAGCAGACTTCTGCAAGGCAGTCGGGGTTATCTATGAATTGCCGATTATCAAGACGAATTGCCATAGCAACCCTCAGTGGGAATATCTGTCAGGTGATCCAGGCGGCTATGGTTACTCTTCAGATGTTGATTTCGCTGTTGAGGATTTAGACAAGTTACTTGAATCTCCGACTACGCAATTATCGCGCCTTGTTTGGCAGACGATGAATGGTTCTGACAAGAAATATCTTGAAGCTGCGTACAAAAAGAGTGATAAGGGCGGTTTCAGATATGCCGACTCTCAGTTTGTACATGTTTTGAAAAAAAGAGCATGGGTCCCTCAAAAGAATGGTGAATTTGTTCGACCTTGTGATGCCGCCCGCGAAGAATTGCCCAAAGGTTTTCCTTTTGATGAAGGGATGGAATGGATAGGGAAAGTAAATTTTGGTGAAAACGCCATAAAACATAGTGAAGAATATAAGCGCCGAAATCAACAAGCTTCTGAACTCGGTGTTTATCTTGAAGACATCGAATTGATGAAGCAGTATCGCGAGGAATTTGAGCAATGGAAAGCGGGTTTAGTAAAAAGGGAAAAACCGGCATTCCCAACCAAAATCTCTACAAATCCAGAACGACGACAGGAGCGACTTGCGGAACAAATGAACGAGTCCCCAGAAAAGGAATACGAACCACGGAACAGAAGCGTGCGGACTACGAAGGGAACAATTGATCCGATTCTGTGGCTTAGAAATCAATACACAAACGTCGCTGGTCAGATGATTTGCCAGATATGTAAGGAAGAGATGCCTTTTAGGAAACGCGATGGGGAATACTATTTCGAGGCGGTGGAGGCTCTTTCCAAAGATCATTTCGCCAAGGAACATGAAGCGCAATTCCTGGCCATGTGTCCCCTATGCGCGGCTATGTATAATGAATTTGTGAAGCATGACGAAGAAGCCATGGAGTCTTTGAAAAATGCGTTGATGAATTCGGAAGACGCCAAAGTCTCTCTGCAACTCGGAGATCTGGACACAAGCGTCCGGT
>QLUI01000098.1 GCA_018725345.1 Bacillota bacterium
TCGAAATGCTGTTCGGCGAGGATTTCCGTCGGTGCCATGAGGGCTGCCTGGCAGCCGCTGGCTACGGCAAGTAGCATGGCTGCGGCGGCCACCACTGTCTTGCCGCTGCCAACTTCCCCCTGGAGCAACCGACTCATGGGCTTATCCTGAGCCAGGTCACCTCGGATCTCGTCCAGGACTCGCCTCTGAGCGGAGGTCAACTCAAAGGGCAAAGAGGCCAGGAATCTTGCCAGGTATTCTGGCTCCGCATTAAGGCTGATCCCTTGCTCCGCCTCCCGCCAGTCTCGCTTCCGGGATAGCACGCTAAGCTGGATAAGAAAGAGTTCATCAAAGGCAAGCCGGCGTCTCGCCGCATCTTTGAATGATTCACCGGCGGGATAGTGAGCCTGTCGGATCGCCTCGGAGAGTCCCATGAGGCCCACTCTAGCCCTTACTCCCTCGGGCAAGAACTCCTCAATATGTGGCAGATACAAATCCAGGGCTTCCTTGACCACCTGGCGCACCTGGCGGAGGTAGAGCCCCTGGGTGAGAGGATACACCGGGACGAGCCTGCCGGTGTGAATCAGGTCGCCCGATTCGAGGAATTCATATTCCGGAGACTGGAACACCTTTTGATCTCTAAAGAGTTCCACCTTCCCGCTCAGAGCTATCCGAGTGGTGGGGGAGAGTCGCTTAGCTAGATAGGGCTGATTGAACCAGATGACCCTCACCGTGCCCGTCTCATCGCCCACGATGGCCTCGGTGCTGCGCATTCCCCGGAGCGATCTCTTCTCGGATGCTTGCCAAACCTCGGCCACGATTGTTTGCTCTATCCCGACCTCAAGGTCAGCGATACGAGATCTTCGGCTATAGTCGATGTGGTGTCGGGGGAAGAAGTACAGCAGGTCGCGGACCGTGATGACACCCAATTTAGCGAACCTGGCGGCCATCCTCTGATTGATGCCCGCAACCTCGGTAATCCGTGAATCGAGAGGGAGTGCCGGCTTTGGGGGCGGTGGCGCCGTGGTATGAGTCTGGAGACGCTTCGCTCTGGAGACAGTTCGCTCTGGAGTTCCCCTCCCGTCCCCTTGACTCTCGACTCTGGGCTCTGAACTCTCGACTCGACCGAGCGTGGACTTGACCCACTTCTCCCGTTGGTTCTTATCCAGAGCCTTGTAACTTGGGATAGGGAGCGAGAGAGGCTCACGATACTCGCTGGAGAATCTAGCAAGGAATCTATCCAGCCCGCCAATTACTGCCGTATCCTCATATCCCCGGGATTGCTCCAGCTTCAGGATTTTCCGTAATTGCTCGGTCGGCTTGTCCAAATCTATTCTACCAGGAACCCATTCTTATCGGTAACAGCTCACAGGGGTCAGGGATCAGTAATCAGCGGTCAGCTTTCAGCTCCCCACCCTGCCCCGCTCGTTCGGGATGCTGCTATCCCCAACTTTCTCTTGACGAACCATAGGTATTTTTGAAATTGCTATGATGGTTTAGCCTGCTCGGCTATCTTCTGCTGTAACCAAAGATTAACCAGTGTTTCTACCTTTACGCCCCGCAGACGCGCTTGCTTCTCCACCGAAGAAAGCAGATCTAACTCAACCGGGACAGCACATGATATCTGGAACTCGACATCAGGCGCCTCAGTGTCGAACTCAGCAAAGTCATGGGTGTCCCAAAACTCTCCTATCTTCTCCAGCGTATCTGCTTTTGAAATGCTGCTTAATTTATTTTCGCCCATATGATTTTCTCTCCTTTTGGCTCATATCACGAGCGCTTATTATGATTGCTGTTCTTGTGTCTGGTTTATATACAAAGAATACCGCTAAATAGCGTGCCCCGAAAGTCTGTCCAAAAGCGACATAAACATCATTTCCAGCCGTATAGCCTTTTCCGCGAATCTCATACGAGGTTTACCCAGTAAAACTTGCCGTGCTTCTTTTATCGTTACCTGATGTTTAGACTCAAGTTTGTCTTCAATTCTCTCAGGACAAACTACATAGTCAATTTGCATATTAATCGCTATGCTCCCTCAGGATGACACGGAATCGAGGAGAATTTCTTTTCATTGATTCGCCTTTTGCAATCATAAATCGTAAGCGTTCAGCAGTTAGCAATCAGCCCTCAGCCCAAAAGCCTCTCTGGGGATCTGAACGCTGACCGCTGATGGCTGAACGCTTACCTTTTATCGTTGCAGCCATCAGTCCCATTTGCTAAGCGGCAGCAATTATGGTATTCTTATAGAGTAATTTTACAGTAAGATAATCACTTAGTCAAAGGAACAAGATCATCAGGGGGATTCTCCCCCTGAAACCCCCTAGCATAGGGATTTTCGAAATTCCTGCGCTTTCACTTAGTTAAAGGGAGTAGCTATGAAATGTGAGATTTGCGGGAAGAGTGTTCAATTCGGGCATAATGTCAGCCATTCGAATCGTCGCACCAAGAGGCGATGGATGCCTAACATTGCCAGAACCTCGCTGATAGCGAACGGCAAGAGAAAACATGTCGGTATGTGCACCAGGTGCCTGCGCACTCAACATAAGATTGCTGGTTAGGCGTTCATATCGGCGGCTAAGGCAAGCCTTCCCTGATCCTCTCTATCGTTCGGGAAATGCTTTCCTTGTTATTGAATACTGCCGCTCCGGCTACCAGCACCCGTGCCCCAGCGTGAACCACCTTAGGGGCTAATTCGGCGTTAATTCCCCCATCTACTTCCAGCTCAGCCTCGAGTCCCCCCTCATCCAGCAATTGCCTCAGGCGGGCGATCTTGTCCACCATCTGGGGAATAAAGGTCTGCCCCCCGAATCCGGGATTGACCGTCATCACCAGCACCAGATCAACGAGGGGTAATATCTCTCTGATGGTATCCAGCGAGGTAGCCGGATTCAGCGCCACGCCGGCCCGGAGATTCAGACCTTTTATCTGTGTCACCACCCGGTGCAGATGTAGGCAAGCCTCCACATGAACTGTAATAATGTCGGCCCCGGCCTGGGCGAAGCTCTCTATCTGTCTCTCTGGGGAATTGACCATCAGGTGAACATCGAGGGGAAGAGTGGTGTGGGGACGAATCGCCTTCACCACCCCGTCGCCGATGTTGATTCGGGGCACAAACTGCCTGTCCATGACATCAACATGGAGATAGTCAGCACCAGCCCTGGTAGCCTCAGCAACCTGCTCGCCTAAACGACTGAAGTCAGCGGAAAGGATAGAAGGTGCTAGTTTTATTTTATCGCTCATCCTAACCCGGACGAGCCGGAACCAAAAAGCACCCCGGGAAATTCCAATGACCAAATCTCAATTCCCAAATAATATCCAAATCCCAGTAGCCAAATTTTTTGGGATTTTGGTTATTGGTCGTTGAAACTTGTTTGGAAATTGATGCTTGGGATTTGTGATTTCAAGTTTTTCCATTTTGCGAAAGGTTTCAGATTTTAGATACTAAAGTAGTGTCTTTACTCCGTACCGTTATGCTTTTTTGCCACGACGTCTCACCCACGGCTATTATCCTGCGGAGAGCTAGAGTAACTTCTCCGCTTTATAGCAAGGAAATAGGCCAGTAGTAAGGCAATAATTATAATCCCAGCCACCACACTACCAATCAATGGCCAGTTCACCACTGTAGGCGGAGCCACCATAACTGCCCAGATGCTGAGGCGATCGGTTCTGGTGCTTAACGTCATCGCTTCCGGATCTACTTTTGTCTCCAGCACCGACCACTGATTTCGCACCTCATCCCATCTGGCTAACCTCAGCCTTGTGGCATCACCCTCCGCCTTCGCCAAGTCAGCCGGGATATATTTGACTGTTACCGTAGCTTTTTGAGCCAATAACCCCGGTAAGCCGTCAATGCGAAAGCTGGTGGCCGCTATCCCATAATTACTTGGTGGATCGGGGAGCCGCTCCAGGGGATAACTGCGCAAGATGATCTCCACCGGGGCAAGTACCGCTCCGATGGGAAAGCTAGTGGAGAATCTGCCGTCCTCGGTTTCCAGCACATCTGCCCTGCCCGGGGTAAGGAGTATCTTGGCTGGGGGCGGCGGTGGAACGTAAGGCTCCGTTACCTCAAAGCTGGTGCTCCGCTTATCGAGGAGAGTCCCATCTGCCAAAGTTGCCTTTGAGTGCACGTAGTACCTCCCCGCCGCTAGCTCCTGGTCAAGGACTACGTTGAACTGTACAGAATGAGCAGGGATTATAGCAAAGATAGATGGTGGCGGTGAGACGATGGCGATTTCATTTCCCCTTTCGTCTGTAAGCCGGACCTCGTTTTGGACTTTACGATAGTGGTGGTTACCGGTGTGCTTTAAAGTAGTGGAAACAACGATTGGCTGGCCGGTGACGACGTCGCTCACGCTCAGGTCGGTGATAGTGCCCGTTTGGATGATTTCAGTATCGGCGATGGTGAGCATTACGGGCACCGCTACAGCGGCGACGATACCGACCAGCCCCTCACCGATGGGCCGGCTGTGAAAATGAATCAGCGCATATCGGCCACCGGCGCCAATGTCTTTGGGGATGGTTATAGTGGCGGTAACTTCTTGGGAATCGCCTGGTTCCAGACGGAAGGAGGTCCTATCAAGGGTGATAAAGGGTCGCGCAGAATAGGGGCTAGTATCCTCTGCGTCGTCAAGAACACGGTAAGTCTTATCAGGCAACTGCCCAAGCCCTCTGACCTCAACCAGGACATCCAGGGCTGAGCCTTCCTCCCCAATGCTTACAGTCATCCTATGAGTGATAATCTCTCCCGGGGCGATGTCAGTAAGAAGTCTCGCCTCGGTTACCTTAAACCCGGGATTAGCGGGGTTAGCTGAGACGGGGGCGGCAAACACAACCAGGGACAGTAATAATACCGCCGTCAGGGGAAAGACTATAAGTCTATGAGAAAGCCTCATCATTATTTGATTAGACTTCGGGGGCTGGCTTTAGCCAGCCCCCGAACTTTGCTGCTCGGTAATCAGGGGAGTATAGCGGTGAAGGTTATTACAATGCGGTACGTATTAGGATTCCCTGCGGTGGTGCCATCGCCACGGAGGGGTGCATCAGTCCAGGCTACTGGCTGGCTGAAAATTATGTGATGTACCTCTGCATGAACCAGTCCAGCACCTGACAAAATAGGACCCTTAGTTGGAAGTGTTACTGTGCCACCTGCCCCGCTAACGCTCATCGGTGCGGCCAATTTGGCAGGGTTAGCAGGGTGTGCCCCGGCCCCCGAGGCCCATGCTGTCATCCGACCCGCGGTGACAGCGCCTCTATCTTTTGCCTGGATTGTCCAGGCGGCGTTAGCGCTAACGGTAACAGTGCCTGGTGCTGTGGAAACTGTGCCCGGTACCAGAGTGATTGGCACATGTACCGGCACAGTGATTGCGATAGCAGGTGCAAGAACACCTGTCACCTCAGTCACCCCCTCATCACCCGGCGCACCTGGTGGCGGTGGCGGCTCACCAGCAGTGGTGAAGCTCCAGGTATGAGCGGCGGTCAGGTGATTGCCGGCCACATCCTTAGCCCCGGTGCCGATGGTGACGGTATAGAGAGTTCCAGCGGCCAGGTTGGCGTCTGGGTTGAAGGTCATAATAGCGTTGGCCTGCCAACTAAACACCCCGGTAACCACGGGTGAGATGGTGAAAGCCCCCTGGACTGAGGCAGTATCCATTGCCTCGTTGAATCTCACCACGACGTTGGTGTCAACAGGGACAGCAGTAGCGCCAGCAACAGGCGAGGTGCGGTACACCGTCGGTGGAATATTATCCAGGACACCATTGAATCCCCCCGGCGTGAGCGCGGTGAATACGACGAAGTCGGTGGCATCAGTGCCGGTATCCTGGCCGTTGGGAGACCTTCCGAGAGACCGACCCTTTGCTGGGGCTAACTCCCCACCTCTATCCCCGAAGCTCACTTCATCAACGACAGTCTCACCATGCCTGAGGACGACTCTGTCCCCCACGTTGCGGATCTCAAACCTGAAGTCCGCGCCACCCGTCCCGCCCCCCACCAGCAGCAGAAATCCCCCGGCAGGTATCGTTCTGCCGTTGAGGGAAGCCCTGCCGTGATCCTCATTCGATATCGTCCACCCAGTGAGGTCCACAGCCTGGTTCGTTGGATTAAACAGTTCGATCCATTCATTCATCTTATCCGTGCGAACCGGGTTGGGCATGAATTCGTTTATTACCACGGGGGGCGCTACTGCCGCAGTGACGTAGCCCGGTATAGCCAGAGGCATAGCCAGAGCTGCTACCAGAACCAGAACCGCCACTACACTCCGGGACCTTATTTTCTCATTCACTTGCGGCTCTCTCCCTTTTTTTATTTTTGCCAGCCCTTACTCGCCTAGCTTCTACCCCACCACCCCGGTCTACTTCTCCATAATCTCACCGCCTTGCTTTGAATTCTGGCAACCGTTCACTCACTTGAGAGGTCTAAAAAGAGTTGGTCAGACCGATATTGAACCAGTGCACAGGCAAAGAGCCTGGCTAAGGTTGCCAGCACGAGCCCTGCTGCTACTGCTCTGGACTTATTCACCTCAAATACCTTGACTCTTTCAGGATAGCAGACCAAGGTTAAGGGAATTTTAAATGGGTGTCCCAAAAATCTCCTTCTTCTCCAGCGTATCTGCTTTTGAGATGCTGCTTAATTTATTTTCGCCTATATGATTTTCTCTCCTTTTGGCTCATATCACGAGCGTTGCCAACAATCGCTTATTATGATTGCTGTTCTGCAGCCATCAGTCCCATTTGCTAAGTGCCATCAATTATGGTATTCTTATACAGGAATTCTACAGCAAGATGGCCACTTAGTC
>QLUI01000099.1 GCA_018725345.1 Bacillota bacterium
GTGCAGGGTGTTAACTTCGGTACAGCTAAGGAGCATGAAGAAGAAACAGTCGAGCCTATTCGCTAAATGAAACATCGGGGAATGGGGTTGCCACCACATCGCGTTGACCTGACGGTCCCTCTGCACCCCGCAAGAATAAGGGGGATCCCCCAAAACATTTCCCTTGCATAGGATCGTAGCTTCCCTGAAAGAAAAAATTTCCTATGCAAATCGAGTAGGAGGCTACCCATTACAAGAAAGCCCCTGTTAACAGGGGCTTTCTGTCCCGAGTTTTTTTATGCGCATTTTAACGTTTGATATTGCACAAAAGGGAGTGGTATAGGCATGACTACTGGTGAGAGGCTATATCTGGGTTTACTTGCTTTATCATTTGCTGCTGCCGGCATCGCTCTTGGCATTGTTGCTACCGCCTATTTTCCTTTGGTCTTTTTGCGGACAAGCTTGGAAGCGGTGTATGGGAACCGGAACTTTATGGTCTTGGCCGGTGTGATGATTCTGTTGGCTGTGGCAGTTTTGGCGGCAAGTTTGCGCCGCGGCGAGCGGGTAGAGACAATTTTGCAGCAGGGGCCTCTTGGCGAAGTGAGGATCTGTTTCAAAGCGGTGGAAAACATAGTGTTGAGAGCGTCAAAAAGTATTAAGGGGATTAGAGAAATAAAAACAAAAATTGTCTTTAGCGTCAGCGGGGTCGTTATTTTCCTCCGCGCTGTAATTTATCCGGATCAGATAATCCCGCAGCTAACTGCAGAACTTCAGGCTGTGGTGAAAGATGATGTGGAGAAAATTACGGGTAGCAGTGTTGCCGAAGTAAAAGTGATGATTGAAAGTATTGTTACAGAAGGCATAAAGACTGCTCTCTAACGACTTTTGAAAGAGGGTGTGGACGTGAGTGCAAAGATAATGCGCCAACTTTTGGCTGAACATTGGGGAAAAGTGCTGGGTGGCTTGACTGGTCTCTTTGTCGGCCTTTCAATAATTACTTTTGGCTTGTGGAGAAGTTTGTTGTTATTTTTGTGTATTGCTTTGGGAGTATTTTTAGGAAAACTGTATGACCGCCATGAGGGGTTGCAAAAAGTACGGCAACGTATCTGGCCTGACAGTGATTGACGGGAGGAATTAGATGAGTCGGCGGCAAGCAAGGGAACTTGCTTTTAAAGCATTGTTTCAAGAAGATGTGGGGAAAAATGGCCTGGAACCTGCGTTGACCGAATTATTGACGGAGAGCGGGTTAAGCGGTGACCATGCATTTTTTACCCGACAGTTGGCTGAAGGCACTCTTTTGCACCTAGAAGAGATTGACAATCAGCTTGCAAAATATTTGGTAAACTGGGAGTTCGGAAGATTGGCTGCCGTTGACAGAAGTGTTTTGCGGCTGGCAACATATGAGCTTCTCTATCGTGCTGATATACCTACCGCCGTCTCTATTAATGAAGCTTTGGAGTTAAGCAAACTCTTTAACAGTGATGAGTCGACAAAGTTTCTAAATGGTGTGCTGGATAACTTGTCCCGCGACCAAGAAGGTGGCAAGGAGGCTTAGATGATGTTTCTAGGAGTAGATACCTCTTGTTATACAACGTCCCTGGCCGTAATTGACGCTAAGGGACGTTTGCTTTCCGAGGCAAGAAAGTTGCTTGCTGTGCCGCAGGGAGAACGGGGTCTGCGGCAATCAGACGGTGTGTTTCAGCATGTGCAGAATCTGCCGGAGCTTGTTTCTGTCTTGACTAAGGAATTCAGTCCGTTAAAACCGCAAGCGGTGGCTGCCTCAACGCGACCTCGGCCGTTGACTGATTCTTATCTTCCTGTCTTTACAGTGGGGGCATCATTTGCCCGCTCTTTGGCATTGGTTTTCGGCGTACCTTTTTTTGAACTGTCTCATCAAGAAGGACACTTGTTGGCGGGTTTGTGGTCTGCCGGAGTCGCGTGGCAGAGTTTTTATGTTGTTCATCTTTCCGGTGGCACTACGGAAGTGCTGGCGGTGGAGATGAAGGAAGAGTTGTTGCTTTCTGAGTTAGGTGGCACAGAAGACTTGCATGCCGGTCAGTTCATTGACCGCGTGGGGGTGGCGCTTGGTTTGATGTTTCCTTCCGGGCCCAATTTGGAAAGGCTTGGGGCTTGTTCCGGACCAACTCCGTTAACTGTGCCTGTGGCAGTCAAAGGAGGTATTCTGTCTTTCTCCGGACCGGAAAGCCATGTTCAGCGTGCGCTACTGCAAGGCGCACGGCCTGAGGAAGCGGCTAGGGGGGTGGAGCACTGTGTGGCTCAATCAGTCTGGCTCATTTTAAAAAATATTGAAAGGGAGCATGGGGTAAAACCGGTGCTTTTTGTCGGTGGGGTCATGGCTAATGCCTATATTCGCAGTTATTTATCGGAAAAAATTGGCAGTAATGCAGCTTTTGCCGGCGTTGACTTTGCTGGGGATAACGCGGTGGGGGCAGCCTTGTTTGCACATAAGTTCACTTGTTAGAAAAGTTCTAAAAATTCTTAAATCTCGTGCTGTGAAAAAAGGAAATATGACTAATTTGGCGAATAACCTCACTTGGAGAGAAACAGTTTAGTCATAGGTAAGGGAGGGCTGACAACAGTCAAATAATTCGCGAGAAGGCATTTGCGAGAAGGCATTTGGGCCGGCGGCGACATCATCACAGGTGCTGCAACCGTTATTAACGCCATGGGCGCCGGTAAAGTTGCGGCAAAGGCTATGGATGAATATCTGAAAAATCTACCTACTGCTTAGTGAAAGATTATATTTTAGTTTGATTTTCCGGCAAAGCAGGAAAATGAGCGGCTCAGATAGAATAATAAAAGAATACATTTATTAGGGAGGGATTTATGATGAGTGCAAAGTTGATCAAAGGGCCTGAAGTGGCCACCGCAATCCGGGAGCAAATCGCAATCGATATGGCAAGCTTGAAGGAAAAAACGGATAAAGTGCCTGGCTTAGCCGTTATCCTTTTGGGCGAAGACCCGGCATCCAAAGCTTATGTAGGTAACAAGGAAAAAACGAGTAAAGCTCTCGGTTTCCACTCCGTCGTTCACCGTATCCCCGTAGAAACGACTCAGGAAGATCTGTTGAAGATGATTGACGACTTAAACAACGACGAAGATATTCACGGCATCCTGGTGCAGCTCCCGCTGCCAGACCATATTCATGAAAAAGCAGTGCTTGACGCCATTGCTGTTGAAAAAGATGTGGATGGCTTTCACCCGATAAACGTTGGTAATCTAGTGATTGGTGATGATTGCTTTATACCTTGTACTCCGCATGGTTGCATGAAAATGCTGGAATACATCGGCTATGATCTGAAAGGTAAAAATGCAGTCATTGTCGGTCGCAGTAATATTGTAGGCAAGCCGGTGGCGTTACTTTTGCTTCATCAAAATGCCACTGTCACCATCTGCCATTCCCATACTGCGGACTTGGCAGCCGTCTGCCGCGAGGCTGATGTTTTGATTGTAGCCGTGGGTCGTGCAGAAATGGTGATCGGCGATTGGATTAAGCCGGGAGCCGTAGTTATTGACGTTGGCATCAATCGTGTGGGTGATAAACTTGTGGGCGATGTCCATTTTGAAAGCGCTAAAGAGAAAGCGTCCTATATTACTCCTGTACCCGGCGGTGTAGGCCCCATGACTATTACTATGCTGATACTTAATACGTTGGAGTCATTTAAACGTAAACATAATTTAAAGTAAGAAAGCAGAAGGCGTAGGACCTATGACTGTGGCCATGTTGTTGAACAATCTGATTGGGTGTTGTGATTAGATGCTAAACGGCTCTGAGCGTGTTCTTACAGTTGCGCAAGTAACGCAATATATTAAAAATTTATTTGCCGCTGATTCACAGCTTAATGGGCTGTGGGTCAGCGGTGAAATTTCTAATTTCAAATCTCATTCTTCTGGCCACATGTATTTTACGCTTAAAGATGCGACTGCTTCTTTGCGATGCGTTATGTTTAGGAGTGCAAACAGTCGCCTAACATTTCGACCAGCAGACGGCATGAAAGTGGTGCTGATTGGTCGCCTGTCCATCTATGAGCGCGATGGATTGTATCAGCTCTATGTGGAGTCCATGGCCCCGGAAGGGGTGGGTAGCCTTTTTGCCGCCTTTTTGGAAATGAAAAAACGATTGGCAGCGGAAGGCTTGTTTGCGCCGGAAGCAAAACAACCCCTGCCTCGTTTTCCCGAGCGTATTGGCTTAGTTACTTCTCCCACCGGCGCAGCAATTCGCGATATTCTCGCCACACTTTCTCGCCGTTTCCCTCTCGCGGAAGTATTGGTCGTGCCGGTTCTGGTTCAGGGAGTGGCAGCTGCAGCTCAAATTGCGGAAGCCATAAATTTTTTTAATAGCATTCCACGTGTTGATGTTTTGATAATCGGCCGTGGTGGCGGTTCTATTGAAGAACTTTGGGCTTTTAACGAAGAAGTTGTGGCCAAGGCAATTTATAGTTCCCGTATTCCTGTAGTATCTGCCGTTGGTCACGAAACCGATTTTACCATTGCCGACTTTGTAGCAGATGTCAGGGCTGCTACGCCTACGGCGGCAGCAGAAATTGTTGTGCCGGATCAGCGAGAGTTGCAGCAGTTTTTATCTATGGCAAGAAGCAGGATGACGGCAGTGATGAGTACTAAATTAGAACACCACCGCCGCTATCTGGAAAGGATAGCTTCAGCCCGGGAGTTTACTCGTCCCTCCCAGCGTTTTGACCAACACCGCCAAATACTGGATAATTTAGCTTCACGGCTGGATAGTCGTCTCTCCTATCTGTTGCATTGTTGCACTGCTAAGCTTGATTTTCTGGCAGGGAAGCTTGGAGTTCTAAATCCTGATGCGGTTCTGGCAAGGGGTTTTGCTATTTGCCTAGATGAGAACGGTGGCGTGGTAAGAGATGCACGGCATCTTGCACCTGATGATCTGCTTCGGATTCGGCTGCACCAAGGCAGTGCAGACGCCCGAGTTATACAAACTTATCAAATGCGCCGTAAAACCCCTTGCTTCAACTACGGGGATATAAGGCGCGGTTTTAATCTTGACGCCCCGTAGCAAAGGCTGTATAATGTAAGCACACGGTTAATTGACGAAAACCAAGTCATTACCGTAGAAAGTCTGCAAGAGATATTAAAAAACATATTAGCTGCGGGACACGCAGTGCTAGCCTGTGGAGAAGCTGTAAGACCGGCACGAAAGCTTAAAAGCTTAAGTGAAGGCACGCTTCAACGAAGCAGGAAAGCTGGGTAGCGATACCTAGAATCCCCTGGCTTTCGTCATGGGGAGAATGTCAAGCGGAGGAAGCCTTATGACTAAAGCGAGTCAAGCTAAATTGACGCTAACATTTGAACAAGCGCTGAAGCGCTTGGAAGAAGTGCTGGCCAGCCTAGAGCGTAGTGACTGCCCATTGGAAGAAGCGTTGGCTCTTTACCAAGAAGGAATGGGGTTGCTCCGACAATGTCGCGGCAAGTTAGCGGATGCGGAAGGAAAAGTAGCTGTTTTAATAAAAGAAGCAGGGGAGTTTATTCCTTTTACGGGTGAGGGGGAAAGCTGGTGACATTTGAGATCAGTAAAACTGTGGCGCAAGTTGATGAAGCTCTTGATCGACTTCTCCCACCGGAGGACACTTTCCCCGCGGAAATTCATGGTGCCATCCATTACAGTATTTTTGCCGGCGGTAAGCGGTTGCGGCCACTGCTGACATTAAGTGCTGCTGAAATCTTCGGTGTGCCTCAGCTTCATGCTCTGCCGGCTGCTTGTTCGTTGGAAATGGTGCATACCTATTCACTGATTCATGATGATCTGCCGGCGCTTGATAATGACAATTATCGGCGCGGACGTTTCTCCAATCATAAAGTTTACGGTGAAGCGATTGCTATCCTGGCTGGAGACGCGCTGCTGACCATGGCATTTGAAACGTTGGCTGGGGAAGCATCGGCCTATTTCCCTGCCGCCACCGTAGTACGTTTAATGAAAGAGCTGAGTAAAGCAGCCGGGGTTAGTGGTATGATCGGCGGACAAGTGGTTGACATTCTATCTGAGGGAAAACAAATCAGTGTCGAACAACTGGACTATATCCATCGCCATAAGACAGGGTCACTTTTTAGTTGCGCTATTCGCAGCGGCGCAATTATGGGCGGCGC
Source organism: Bacillota bacterium (assembly GCA_018725345.1). GTDB lineage: Bacteria > Bacillota > Dethiobacteria > Dethiobacterales > Dethiobacteraceae > GPS1B09. The sequence goes on from QLUI01000099.1 coordinate 6,124, forward strand.
TTCGCTTACAGAGTTACGGATTCTCACTTCTTTTGCTGATAAGATGGGGCTGGCTTTTCAGATTGTCGATGACTTACTGGACATTACCGGTGAACAAGCATTGTTAGGCAAAAAGATCGGTGCCGATGCTGAGCGTCAAAAAGCAACGTATCCAGCGTTTTTTGGACTGGATGCAGCCCAAAAAAAAGCGGTTGAACTTTTATTTGACGCAGAGCAAGAACTGGAACCTTTCGGCGAGGCAGCGGCAAGCCTTTATTATCTTGCTCAAAAGCTGGTCCATCGTCAATCTTAAACGCGGTTAGGTGCAGTGTGTGGTGACGTAGTCATTGTCAGCCTGCGCACGGCTAAGTGCCGCTTGTGTGCAGGATCACAGAACGTTTTAAAGCAACCAAATCATCTTTTTTTTTGTGTTATAGTGTCCTCAGAGCTGACGCATGACTTTTAAAGTGCAGACATAGCAAGGCTTGTAGGGTCTGAAACGAAATATATTTTCGCAATATTTTCCTGTGAAAGTGTCGTAAGATAACAGGGTGTGAGCATTTTTCATGCGTCAGCTCTGTAGTGTCCTGTACGCTATTTGTGTGTCTATACAAGATATGTTACAATAATCTTTGAATCCGTAAGTG